>NZ_PYCI01000157.1:0-14441 GCF_003015105.1 Chroococcidiopsis sp. CCALA 051
TTGACCAGCCAGTTTACAACTACACGCAAGATTTCCCCTATCTTTGGGAAGAAATTAGCGTGCCGATTTCTTATACAGCCGATCGCGATCTCGCCGAACAAATTTTACTAGACTGCGCTGAGCGTCATACAGAAAGTATTAACCAGATGAGTCAAGAATCTTTACGGGTGATGCGCGATCGCTATTTTCTCCATTCTCACGATTTAACACCCAAGGTTTACTATCGCATTACTAATAACTGGCTAGAAATGACCGTCCGCTTTGTCGTCAGAGAACACGGAATTCGCGATCTCAAAGATGCCGTTAGCCGCGATATTCTCAAAGCTTTCGACGCTGCGGGAATTAGAATTGCCACGACGACTTATAATGTTGTCGGATTTCCTCCACTTCAAATCGAGAATAGCTTTAGTAATTCAAAAGAAAATTCGCAGCATTAATCTGTTTCGTTATTTTAGATATTAGATCGATAGCTATGAATATTCAAGCAGCAATAACAGCAGCATGGCAGAAAATTGGAGGGTTAATTGATAGCTTCATTATCATGCTGCCAAATATTATATTGGCAGTCATTGTATTTATCATATTTTTCTTCGTGGCTCGCTGGCTAAAGCTATTAGTCAAACGCCTGACTCGCAGGCATCGGCAGGCACGAAATTTAGGTATGGTACTGGGGCGATTGGCTCAGGGAGCTGTAATTCTCCTGGGCTTATTTGTGGCGCTATCCATAGTTATTCCCACATTTAGAGCCGGAGATTTAATTCAGCTCCTCGGTATTAGTGGTGTAGCAATTGGCTTTGCTTTCCGCGATATTTTGCAAAACTTCTTAGCTGGAATTCTAATTCTGTTGACCGAACCATTCAAAATTGACGATCAAATTGTTTTCAAAGACTTTGAAGGAACGGTAGAAAACATCGAGACACGCGCTACGACGATTAGAACCTACGACGGTCGCCGAATTGTGATTCCCAATTCCGAACTATTTACAAATTCGGTCACTGTTAACACTGCATTTGATGCTCGTCGCATCGAATACGATGTTGGCATCGGTTACGGTGACGATGTGAATGAAGCAAAACGGTTGATGCTAGAAGCAATTTATAGCGTGGATGATGTATTGCGAGATCCGGCTGCCGATGTTTTGGTACTAGAATTAGCTGAAAGTAGCGTCAATATCCGTGCCAGGTGGTGGATTAAACCGCCAAGGCGAATAGACGATCTCAATTCGCGAGACAAGGTAATTTCTGCGATTAAGCAAAAGCTTTATGTAGAAAATGGCATTGACTTGCCATATCCGACACGCCAAATTTTATTCCACGACCAAACAGAAGAAACAGATGGCGATCGCACTCGTCAGCGTGAAGGATGGCCCGCTGGCAACAACGAAGTTCCGAAACCACGCAGTATCAGCGGTTCTCTCAGACGAATAGCTCAAATTCAAGCGTCAAAAAACGGTAATGGTAGCGATCGAAATCTGACAGCGGACGATAACAGATGAAAAACGTCAAAATCGGGAAAATTTGGGATAACTTGCACTCTAGCTACTGGTTCTTGCCCACAATTATGGCAGCGATCGCGATCGCCCTGGCATTTACAATGCTGAATCTCGATCGGGCGGGTTTCTACGGACCGTTGGAAAAATGGGGCTGGATCTACGCGGGTGGTGCTAACGGGGCGCGAGAGGTACTTTCATCTGTAGCTGGTTCGGTGATTTCTGTTGCTGCTACTGCTTTCTCAATTACAATTGTGGCGCTTCAGCTGGCTGCGTCTAATTACAGTCCTCGTTTGCTGCGTAACTTTATGCAGGATACGGGCAATCAACTTGTCTTGGGGACATTTATTAGTACGTTCATCTACTGCTTGCTGGTACTGCGGACTGTGCGCGGTGATGGCGATGATTACGACTCCTTTGTGCCGCAGCTCGCAGTCACAGTTGGGTTGTTGTTGGCACTTGCCAGTATTGGCGTACTGATTTTTTTCATCCATCATGCCGCCACAATCATTCAAGTGTCCCATATCATTATGGACGCTAGTAACGATCTTCACGGCGCGATCGATCGCTTGTTTCCCGAAAAGTTAGGGCGGAGTTTGCCCAAGCCGCACGAACATGCAATTCCAGCTAATTTCGATCGGGATGCTTATCCAGTCAAAGCTAATAATAGCGGTTATCTCCAAGCAATTGATAACGAAGAATTAATGCAAATTGCCTGCGATCGCCAACTATTATTGCAAATAAAATCTCGACCAGGTAGGTTTGTGGTCAAGGGTAGCGATTTAGTCATGGTGTTTCCAGGGGATAAGGTCAATCGGAAACTGAGCGATCGAATCAACGATGCTTTTATGTTTGGCAGGCAACGTACCGAACAACAGGATGTTGAGTTTCCCGTGAATCAATTAGTTGATATTGCCCTACGTGCCATTTCTCCTGGGATCAACGACCCGACGACTGCAATTGAGTGTATCGACTCTTTGAGTGCGGGATTATCTCATTTAGCTCAAAGGGAGATTCCTTCTGCTTATCGCTACGACGACGATAACAACCTGCGTGTCATTGCCGAACCATTCACGTTTGCCGGATTGACCGACGCTGCGTTTAACCAAATTCGTCAGTATGGAAAATCAGATGTGGGAGTGGTGATTCGGCTTTTGGAGGCGATCGCCACTATTGCTGGTTACACCCAAAACGAAAAAGACCGTGCGGCACTACGCCGCCACGCCGAGATGATTCGGCACGATAGCCACCAAGCAGTTTCCCAGGAGCTGGATAAGCAAGATATTGAACAGCGATATCAAGCAATTTTGAAATTGCTTTAGATCACTTGTGGCGATTGCCAAAATTATTCTCATTGGCAGAAGCAATATTGTTCTAACCAGCTCAGCCTGAAAAAAGAAATGACTTGCAATACAGGTGATTTGCAATCTCAGGTCGTCAGAAAATGACTTTAACAACACATGTTTAGAATTTTGTTCGCAGTTGCCGAGCCAGCAACATCTAATTCTAATATCGTTTGGTTATCGGCACTATTTGCTGTCATTTTGGCTATATTGCATCTGTTTTCCGGTAAACTCCGCTTTCTAGAAAGAACTCCTCGCAGCATTTGGCTATCTATAAGTGGCGGTGTCTCGGTTGCCTATGTATTCGTCCATATCCTGCCCGAATTGAGTTAGGCACAACAGACAATTAAAAGTACGGTGGGCAAAGCACTATTGTTTCTAGAATATCACGTTTATCTTTTGGCACTATTGGGATTAGCCGTATTTTACGGGTTAGAACGAGCTGCCAAACTTTCGCGTCAGCGCAACCGCAAAGCAGGCAAGGGAGATGTTACCTCATCAGGTATTTTCTGGGTGCATATTGTCTCGTTTGCCTTCTACAATGCCTTGATTGGTTATCTGCTATTGCACCGCGAGGAACCAGGAATCGAGAGTCTTTTGTTTTTCTTTATTGCAATGGCTTTGCATTTTGTAGTGAATGACGACGGACTGCGGGAACATCACCAGCGTGCCTACGAAAAAACTGGTCGTTGGATACTGGCAGCAGCAATTATTTGCGGTTGGGCGATTGGGCTAGGAACTCAAATATCTGAGGCAGCGATCGCATTACTCTTTGCTTTTCTAGCCGGAGGAGTCGTACTGAATGTTTTGAAAGAAGAACTCCCCGAAGAACGTCAAAGTCGCTTCTGGGCTTTTGCCCTTGGTGCAGGTTTTTATGCTGCACTTTTGATAACACTATAAATCAGTCGCATCTAATTCGAGTTTGTCTGTACCGCCACCCTTGTCTGCTTCATTTACTACTGTTGCAGCAACAGCATTATCGTCGAGCGATCGCTTCACTAGCGCGTTAATGGCGGTGTCATAGAGCCTTCGGCAGGCGAGCAGGCAAGTAGTGCGATTGCATCTTTCTCATGAAGTATGACGCTTTGTGTCATGATGACTTCTTTTCTCTAGTTCCACCTATACCACTTGTCGTTCGAGTAACCAAACGACGAGTACAGCGCTATGCGCTCATACTGGGTAGCAACCCAAAATACTCTGCTGACAGGTTGACCGATCGCGCTATGAACAATCCTTTTTGCAGCTATAACATTATTGCCAGCGATACCAATAACCTCCCTCCTTATTCGGAAAAGTTACAAGAATACTGGATGGCAGGTAATGGTATTTTCCTGCGCTCGCACCGTCCAGAACTAGAAGTGTGCCTTGCGATCGCCCACTGCATCGTTGGTCATCTTCCCCACATCCAGCCTTATTTTCGCCTCGTGCCACCAAAAGTCGCCGCGTCAAGCATCTCAGAAATTATTCGTATTTGCCTAGAAGCAGGCGATCGAGAAGTTTTGTTCTATCTGAGCTATGACGATCGATGGCAACTGCACGTTCCACCACAAACAGCTAGCCGCACGAGCGTTGCAGCAATGGAATCGTCATTTAATTCCAATACAGTTCATTTAAGGCTACGCTGTGCTGAGGATAAAGAAAATAGGAGGATTGGTTCGGGAGGCGGAGCCTCGATGTCTTGGTTTTTTTGAGCGAAACTTGGATACAGGTTTTTTTACAACTCTGGGATTGGTACGAGAAACTCGTTCAGGTAACAGAGTGTCTAAAATCTCTACAGTCAACCAACTTAAAAAAAGGGGAGTTCTTTTGGTTGCAAGCGTTGAAATTTCGGGATAGCACGACGAATAACCCGCAATGTTCCAGTGAAACTCAGACGCAAAGGAGTGATACCCGCGCTCTTTGCCGCTTGAAACATCAATAACCGCACAGCCCAGTGTCCTAACAACCACCCGTAAACTTCCTGCACAACTTCACGCGGTTTTTGAGAGCGAATATGAGTTTTTCGTCCTGATAAATGTACTTTGAGTTCATCAATAGTATTTTCTACTTCGAGAGCGTTGATGATATTCAGTCGCCAGTAGTTGAGCCGGAAATTTTTCCAATTCTAATAAGCTGGTAATTAAGCGATACCTGAGTTGTTCCTCTGGTTTGTCGGTATTACCAATCGTGTATTCAATCACTCGGACTTGTATGGGCTGGCAACCTTTTGAGCGGAATTTAGCAGGTGGATAAATCCAACTTAGATAAGAACCATCCGCCAGTGGTTCTTCGCACAAAAACTTGACATTTACGGGAATTCTTCCTAAATAATCGCTACCAGTTGTTACAGTTGCTTGCACCATTGCATAAGAATGTAACCCTCTGTCCCACATCAACAACATCCCTGAACTCACGCAGCGTAATAATCTTAATGCCCGCACTCGTTCTCCGATTCGATATGGACACATTAATGCATCAAAGATTAAATGTGTTCCCGCCTCAACCAAAATCACTCATCTCACTTTGGGAAATGCTGCTTGTGTTCCAAGGCGACTACTAGGACGACCAAACACTCTAGCATTTTCATCACTATCCGGTATATCAAAACAAGTCCCATCTCTGACTACTATTCGTAGCCCCTGAAGAAATGCTCCCAAGGTCTGTGTACTAGCCATTGGTCGCACTAACTGATGGAACAATTGCCTCATTACCCTTGCCCCTAACCGCTGTCTAGCTTGTGTGATTGCTGATTTGCAGGGAGTTCGCCAGTACTTACCAACTTTAATCCATGCGTCACTCAATCCATCTACTAGGTTTTTCAGCACATCTCGCATCGAGTCTCTCGACCACAAGCTCATTGCAATTAGCAGGCAAACTACTAATGGTGCTGGCAAAGACCGATTTCTTTGTTCGCTAGCTTTGGCTGTAGCAATCGCTTGCTCTATTGCTGTTGCTGGTATGGCTATTTCAATTGCTTTTAGCACATCGCTACTTTGTCTTGTTGGAGACAACAATGAGAAATCTTTGAGATGCACCACACTTCAGTCCCATGATTGAGAATTCTCCTAGATTTTACCTGAGTTTGAAGCTTAACTGAACTGTATTGCCCTATCGCAAGGGTTGCCCTGATGCTTAATATTTAGGCAAATGCTTTCAAGCCAACATCCCCTTGGCGAGTGACTAGTGAACTACCAAGGGGATAAGAGTTTGAGCAAGTACGATTGGCGCAAGGAGGAAACCAAGCGCCGTGCCGTACAGGTGTTGGATTTGCTTTGTCTGTAAGTTTTTACAGTGACCTAACAAGTTTAGGATTCCTACCGTCGGCTTTCCTTGAATGAGCGCGAGTTGGAGCCGCATCTCAAGGGCTGGCAATCCTTTATTAATTAATATAATATCTCTGACCAGCTATCAATATAGATTAATTTTCTTCATCTGTGTGATATCAATTCCACGCTTTCCTGACGCACGAGCGATGTATTAATTAATATAATATCTCTGACCAGCTATCAATGCAGTTTATTGCCTTCATATATAGGCATTTCAGATTTTACTCTTTTTTTAGATCATCAAAAATCATCTACTGTTACATCTAAAACTACAGATTGTCAAACACTTAAAAAACTAAGTATAGTCTAAAACCATGCGGGAAACTGAAAATTTTACCCTATATTTATTTACCTTTCAGTCAAATAAATATAGGGTAAATATAAATAGAATCAGGAAACGCTATAAACTGTTTCTTGGTCAACTTTTACACTCAACTTCAGCAACCAAATCACAAGTCTTTCTATAAGAATTAATCATCTGTAAACTGGATAACAATTTACAATTCAGACGTTTTGGTTTAGCTTTAGTAAGACAGTAACAACGAATACTGAATGTCCAGAACGTCTTTGAAGCTATTTAATCGGCAGTTTTCTTGAAGTCCCATTAGCGTCCTATTAAGTGACAGCTCCTAGCACCAAGCGAATCTTGGTGTAGGCTTCTCACCAACTCCTGCTACTGCTAATGGATACTCGATCAGCTTTATTAGGACACGGATTGCCCTACCGCGCCTTGGAACAAGTACAAAAACTGTAGATCCAACCTCTGTACCTTGAAGATTTTACCTACTAGAGGATGTGACATGAAGCCCTCATTTCCTGGTAGAACCTCAATATCTTTATCTTCAGTTGTCGTGTTTCAGTAATAAGTGGCGGCAATTAGTTCAGACTATTGCATTAGATTCTACACCCCTGTTCGTACCAAGTAAAAATCCTGTCGGCAATTCATCCTACTGCTAAGAAAGAGCAGAGTTCACCCTAGCTCCTGCGAAGTTTTCTCCGATGGCTCCCGATCTCTATCACTGGAACAGCAACTCGCTACTGGATGTGCCCCAACGCATAAAAAATCTGCATAGAATCTCTAATTGGATTGTTATCTCCCAGGAATAGTGTAGTCACTCAAGTCCGAAAATATATTTCTCGAAGTTAAAGTATTAATTGGAGCAAAACGCATGATTAGACGAGTTGAGGTGAGTAAATCCCTAAGAACGCTAGAGGAAAACTTTACTAAACAATTGGAGCGTTTTTACAATTATCTAAATTCGCTTCAAAAAATTGACATCGCAACTCTGGGTCCGCAGGGAACATCAAGTGAGGCAACAGGAGCTTACTTACTTTCTTTGATAAACAAAGAAAGTGCCAGTTGCTCGATCTATCCTTCATATGAGCGTGCAATGAACAGTGTTCTTTCAGGAATATCAGACTTGTTGCTTATAGCTAATGCCTATTACAAGATAGACAAGGCATATATGTGTCCAAGGCTAAAGCTGTTGACTTCATTTGAATATGCAACGCCTTGCTATGGTTTGGCAAAGAGAATTGATTGCCAATTGCCCAAAGAGCGACCTTGGAAAATAGCTACTCATCATGCACCTTCGAGTCTAGTTCCTCATTTTTTGGAAAATTTGGAAAATCATGCATTACAAGACTATGAAATTACACTTGTTGAGTCAACTAGTAAAGCGGCGATCGATACGCAGCGAGGAAATGTCGATCTGTGTATAACCAACTCAAATTCAGTACAAGCCTACAACCTTCAATTTATCTCTGCGACTCGCCCAATTACTATGGTGTGGTCAGTATTTGGACGCGGGTAAATTCACGCAAAGGACAAAGATTATTATTGATGAAACGAGACTTTTAAAAGTCCGTAATTCCGTTTTTGAACTCAGTTAGGAGTGCGTTTTGTGGAAGCTAGCAAGCCAGAAAAAAAATGTGTGATAGTGATTGACGGTGACTTATCACTAGGTCTTATTACTAATACATCTGCTGTCTTAGCAATGACTCTAGGCAAAAGTATTGAAGGGATAATTGGATCGGATATTTTTGATGCTTCTGGTAAATGTCACGTAGGAATCACGAATACGCCCATACCTATCCTTAAAGGTACAAAAACAATAATTAAGGAAATTAGAGACAAGATAGACAGCGAAAAGATAGCTAAACTATTGCTTGTTGACTTCTCATATACAGCCCAAAAGTCGAAAACTTATACAGACTATGAAGATAAGTTATCTACCACCACAGCCGAAGATTTGGAATACCTGGGAATTGCCCTCTATGGAGATAAAAAGGACATCAATCGATTTACTGGAAATCTACCCCTATTAAAATGAGGCTTGGTTAACTTGGTTTGATTATATATAGTCACTGACAAAAGTCGGCAGAAAGTTAATCTTGGAGAGTATCAAGATGTCTCTGAAAACGAAGGAAGAACGCCTAAAAAACATGATTATTATTGAGGGTGGTTCATTTCTGCGTGGTAGCTCAGAATCAGTAGATGAAGGTCCTGTCATGCAGGTGACAGTGGATAAATTTGCCATAGATATTACACCCGTCACAAATAAGGATTATAGAGTTTTTGTGGAGAGCGGTGGTTATGAGAATCCTGAATTCTGGACTCAGAAAGGATGGAAATATAAGGAGTCTTTGAACCTTAAGCATCCTAACTTTTGGCTAGATAGTCATTGGAATAAAGATGATTCTCCTGTAACTGGTGTTAGTTTCTGGGAAGCTATAGCTTTTGCCAAATTTTCTGGGAAGACTTTGCCGACCGAGGCTCAGTGGGAGTTCGCGTGTAAAGGTTTTGATGGACGTAAGTATTCTTGGGGTAATGAAGCTCCTAGTCTTGAATACGCATATTATGCCCCAGATTGTATTGCCATTGAGGGTGCAGATCTGCGTAGTTCTACTTCTGTTTATGCTCATCCTAAGAACAAATCGTATTTCGGCTGCTTAGATATGGCTGGAAATATGGGTGAGTGGTGTTTAGATAATGCATCAACTGATTATAGTTGGGATAAGACAGGCTGCAACCCGATCTATATCACATCTGAAGAGGATTACCACATTTTTAGAGGTGGCTCTGGACTTCACAGTGAAGAATATCTTAGATGCACAAGTCGTGATTATTATCCTCCTAGTATGAGAGATGATATTGCGGGCTTTCGGTGTGTGGTAAACGACCTATAGGGAGGAAATCAAATGAGTGAAACGGATACTGCTTCTAACTGCGTAACTCGTAATTACGTAACGCCCAATTTGCATCGCAAACCTAATTCGTTAAGATACTATCAGGACGGTCCGCCCAAATCAGTTGATATTGATAGCTGGCATCTTTCGGTAACTGGATTAGTTCAGAATGAGCTAGATCTCTCATACTCTGATATATTAGCCCTGCCTCAAGTTGAAGAAAGTAGACGCATGGTATGCGTCTGTAATTGGAGCATTCGTCGGACATGGGCAGGTGTTTTGTTGTCGAAAGTCATTGAAATGGCGGGAGTACGAAACCCAGAAAATCTATACCTTAAGCAGACTAGTATCGGAACACCAGAAAAGGGAGTTTATGAGAGTACTATTGCTTTGGGTGATGCTCTCTTTAGACGCGCTCTGTTGCTCCACTCCGTAGATGGAGAACCGCTTCCTATTGTTCAAGGTTATCCATTGCGGCTAATTGATTTTGGACTATATGGCTATAAAAATGTTAAGGGGCTATCCAAGTTAGAAGTTACAGATCAGCTTGAGTTGGGTGAATGGGAGAACCGTGCTGGCTACGATGTGGATGGCACTGTTCGACCTAAAAAATATCGGATTGTTGATTTAGCTCAGTGGCGCTTTGTTGATAAACTAGGAGAAGTTACAGATTATTAAGTCACTGAATCGACTTCAAAACTTTCAAAGTTTTAATCGGCTTTGGTTTTGTTTTATTCAAAACTAGCAAACTTGGTTTAGTTTGGAGGTATGGTTTGTTAATAGAATATGTTCATGGTTACGCAACTGAAGAGCAGCAACGCCTCATTGAACAGGCAGAGTACTGGCGAGACACAGTACTACTGCGCGAGTTGAACTTTTCTGCTGGGGAGCATTTGCTAGAGCTTGGATGCGGGGTTGGGGCGGTGCTAGGTGTCCTTGGGAAAGCTTTCCCAGGCTTGAATCTAGCCGGAATTGATCTACAGCCTGCACAAATTGAATATGCTCACAAACACCTGACCAGTCTTGGTTTACGTAATGTTGACCTTCGTGTCGGTGATGCTACCCAGCTTCCTTGGCCAGATGCCAGTTTCGATCACATCTACACTACCTGGTTTTTGGAGCATGTCTCAGACCCTGGAAGCATTCTTCGTGAAGCTTACCGCGTACTGAAGCCTGGTGGTACAATCACCTTGAATGAAACTGACTATGCGACTATACTCATCTGGCCTGACTCTAGTGATTTTCAATATCTGCAAGATTCGTTCTGCGAGCTTTTCCGTAACGCTGGGGGCAATCCGAACTTAGGCAGAGCTTTAGGTCCACTTCTACTTTCGGCTGGTTTCAGGGAAGTTACTAACAAACCGTGGGGATTGTATCACTTTCGCAATCCAGGAAGTGAAGATTTGCGCGATTACGTTGAATATATTTGCTCCTGTATGGAGCCGATAATGATTAACATGACGCAGAAGCTGGGAAGAGATCCCGAACGGTTACAGTGCGGGTTAAAGTTTTTCCGAAGTCTTTTAGATCGACCGGAAGGTGCGGCAGCGCAGGTCATCTACCGTGGTTCAGCCAGGCGGTAGACGATAGTTTACTATTTGTCAGCCCATCTTTGAGGTCAAAAATAATCAATAATCAACGCTATCTGCGAATGGTTCTTGCCTATCTTGGATTTTACTGGGGCATGTGTTCTAGTCATTCGGCTCGAAACAATGGGGTTTGTGTGATAGGAGCGATAGGAAATTCTCGCTGACTCTCCAAAAGTTAGCGAGTAGGAAAGGTTTCGTTTTCTTCTGACCCAGGTCTGAATCGAGATAACGATGAAACCGCAGCAATACTACTTAGCTCAAGCCAATATCGTCTACATGCGCGCTCCACTGAGCGACCCACTGATGAAGGGCTTTGTCGATCGACTTCAAACCATTAATGAATTGGCTGATAATAGCCCAGGATTTGTGTGGCGACTGCAAGATGAAGCAACTGGCAATAGCACTGGCGTTCGCGCTTACCCAGATGAGCATATTCTTTTCAACCTTTCCGTTTGGGAATCTGTTGAAGATCTCTCCAATTATGTGTATCGCTCTGAACATGCCGTTGTGATGCGTGACGGTCGGCAGTGGTTTAAAAAAGCTGATTCACCAACGTTGGTTCTCTGGTGGATTCAGAGCGGGCAACTTCCTACTATTAATGAGACAAAAGAGCGACTAGAGTACCTGCGCCAGCATGGAGCAACACCATATGCCTTCTCCTTTAAAAAGCCGTTTCCTGCTCCTAGTCATTGAGGGCTTCAGTGTCGTATTTTATCAAACTAGAGCAATTGCAATGAGAATCTGTCATCATCCGCTCAGTGAACCAGGCAGGTAGTATTGGTCTTGGTTCGCTCATGACATTTCACCCCGAATAAACCGTAAAATCCTTGGCACAGACAACCCAAGGGCGATCGCCAGTCTCACCGCCTCTACTTTACCTTGATTGAGGCAATGACACGGCACGGGTGACAAAGCCATTATGGAGCGGAGGTAGCGATCGCCCCGACAGCTAGAAATTCTTTAGAACTTCAAAATCCAGTTTCTCTTGTCTGCGTCGGTATTCTTGATATTGCTTATCCTTAACTTGCCAGTATTTATCCACTGTAGTTTTAGCTTTGGTAGCCCCTTCATACTCATCGCCTCCTTCCATAATCAACCGCTCCCTCACCTGTTTACGCAAATCCGAAACAATTTTGCCGTTAACTTTCCGAGTTTGCGACCAATTCAATATAGGTGCAGGATAGTGACTCTCACCCTGGTAAACGAGTGAGAGAATTTCGGGTAAGCTGTACCCCTGCAATTCTGGAATCCAATGGTAGATAAACCTTAAATCTGAGTCCTTATCTTCTATATTCTTATTCGGGTTATAGATGCGGAAGGTATCGGACAGCGGATTAGTCACTCCAGCTTGCATCTGCCATTGCCAATTATCTATTGCCAAGTCCCCATCGACCAGACAATTCATATAATGCCGCGCCCCGTGATGCCAGGAAACACCACAGTTGATTGTGAGGAAAGTGGCACACATCGCCCTCATCCTGAAATTCATCCAGCCCATTGTCTTGAGCTGACGCATTGAGGCATCTACTAGAGGAAATCCAGTTTCTCCCTCTTGCCAAGCTTCAAACAATTCCTGTTTTTCTGGCTTTAACTCATCAGGTGAATACCATTCGTCAAATTCTGGGTATCGATTTTGATGTGCGATTTCTGGATGGTGGTAGAGTCTCTGAGTAAAACTATCGCGCCAACGCAGGCGATCGCGAAATGCTTTGAGGGAGAATTCAGCTTTGGGTTGGTTGGATAACTCTGCTGCCCTGGCTTTCGTGCGTTGGTAGATAGTGCGAGTTGAGATCGTACCGAAAGCTATATGAGGCGAGAGGTGAGACGTAGCGCCCTTCTGTGCTAGCCAGGGGCGCGATAGCTTCCAGTGATAGCCGTGGTATCTGTGCTGAAGAAATGAATCTAGAGTGGCGATCGCGCTGCCTTCTCCCCCATTGAAATAGCCACTATCCGCAGTCCAAAACTGACTGTACTTCTGTTTCAACTCATCAAATGTCAGTTGTGGCAGGTTGAGAGATAGCTGCGGGGTATTAATTTGAGTCTGAGCTTGATGTAGCGGTTGTCTTTGGTAAGTGTAGTATTCTTCATACCAAGAGTCGGTGCGGTCTTCGGTTTGCAGGAAGCTGCTCAAACCCAGATGACACTCAAGATTTAGTTGACGATAGAAGTCAAGGACAGTGCGATCGCGTTTAATCCCATACTCCACCTGCACGTCACGGTTGAAGAATAGTTTGGGACGATGACCTTGTTGCAGTAGCTCTCTAGTGAGACTTTGGAGGACATCTACAGTCTTCCCCTCAAATAAATACAGCCGACTACTCCGCTGTCTGAGATTGAAGTCTAGATTTTCTAGCGACTCAAATAAAAACCTGACTCTTGCCTTACCCACATCCGGCTGTTGGTAAAACCAGGGATCGATGATAAAACAGGGGAAAACTTGAGCGCTGTTGGCTGCTGCTAGGGTAACGATTTCGTTGTCACTAAGCCGCAGGTCGCGGCGAAACCAAAGTATGTGCATGACAATTTAGTACATTTATACTGATTTTATTCTCCCAAAAGGGAGCGATCTTCGTCTGGATGAGTGTAGATTCGCGCTTTTCCCGTAACAGATACTCAGTGCAGCACGGTTAGTTATTTGCTTCCTGACTCAAATTACGTCGCCGCCAAGGTCTGATGACCCAACTAACCCCCACTGCCCAAGCAATTGAAGCCGTCCAGCCTGCCAAAATGTCGCGCTTGATAATGCACGCCCAAGTATAACCGCGTCCAACCGATAACGAAGACAAAAGCGGATGAGAGCCTACGAGCAAGATCCATCTGGTTTAGCTGCATTTGTTGGCAGCTTAGTTTATGGCATGGCAGATAGTTCCCGTGCGGCACAAATTCAAGCAGGGCAGGAGTTACGCAGTTGAGTAAAAAGGGTGAGTGCGATACAACAAAAGAATGAATCCACCGAAAGTGAGCGAGTACGACTACATCAACTAACTGAATTGCTACCCAGAAAGCCTATACTTGCGTCGAAGCAGAGCGAGTGCAACCAGATAGTACCAATTCGCGACTCGCACGATGCGATTACGCGCTTGTTGCATCGAATGGAACCATCACCAGAAGCGTTGTGGCATGAAGCTCAAGCGCAAGTGAGTTTAACAACTAGAATTTTAGTGGTAGACGATTCGACGCTCGACAAATTCTATGCCGAGAAGATGGAATTGGTAACTCGGCATTGGTCAGGCAAGCATGGACGGGTAGTGCAAGGGATTAATCTAATTTCGCTGTTGTGGACGGAAGGAGACCGTCATATACCGTTGGACTATCGGTTTTCCGAGAAATCCGTGGACGGAGCCACGAAAAACGACCACTTGCGTGCCATGCTCGATACAGCAAAGGTAAGAGGATTTGCCCCTAATACCATTTTATGAAATGCCTGCTACAGATAAAGCATGGAGAATATCAATACATCGGACAGAATCAGGCGGCGATAGTGCCGTAGGAACGTAGACTTTGGTAGTTGGGATGAGATTTAATC
>NZ_PYCI01000158.1:0-14328 GCF_003015105.1 Chroococcidiopsis sp. CCALA 051
ACACCCTACACCCCACACCCCACTCACTTGAAGCTAAGCTAGATTTATTCCTTACAATTGGCTGCGATGAAATTCAAGCGATCGCGAATCGGATTACTATCACTCTTCCTCTGTTGGGGCGGGATCGTACCAGCAGCTACAGCAGCAGAGACGGTGACTTTTCGCTTAGGCTCTTTCGAGCAGAAAATCGAAATGAAGGATTTAGAGCGCTTTGCTAAGAAGGGAAAGTTATCGAGTAGCTTGCAACTCTACGCACCTTGGCTGACGGATGATGTGAGAGATACATTAAATCGCCGTTTGGATCTCGATCCGAAAAAGTTTGACCGTTCGATGAAACGCTGGCAAAGTTCTGCTAGTGGAAAACAACTGCTAGCGGCTTTAGGGTTAGCTTTTCCCGACATGACAGTAGAGCAATTACATGCTGCTGTTTCTCTGGCTTCGCGAGAATACGATGGGATGAATATTATCAATCTATTGCGTTCTTATCCCGAAGACAACATTACCGTGGATTTGACTCAAGTTGCTGGATTGGATTTATCCAACGTGCGATCGCCCGCTGCATCGGATGAGTTAGATTCAGAAAATAACCGCAGATGAAAAAAATAAATCGCTTTACAAAATCGCAAAATCTGGCTTTGCGTCTGTTTATAATTCTTTCACTGACCGCGATCGCAATTTGGGTGTTGCGCGGCTTGGGAATTATCACGTTTCTCCCTGGTGGGATTATTTGGATTTTACTGTTAGTGGCGATCGCGGCAGGTGTTTTCAGCCGTTTTCAACGCAGGTGGGTTCGCTTCTAGTCTGCAATTGAACTCCAGGTATAAACTTTACTAATCAACCTTAAGGGCGACGGCACGGAATTTAGAGGTTGGTATTCTCCTAAATGAAATAGCGTGAAAAATCTGTTCTAGGAGAACAAAATGACGGCTACAGGAGAGCAAACTCAACCAGCAGTTACAACGGCTGAGCGTACTGTTTCGGCAATTTTCAAAGAGAAGGAACAAGTCGATAATGTCATTCGCCGTTTGCTAGATCGGGGTGTTTCCCGCGATGACATTTCTGTAATTGGGAAAAACTTCCACTCGGAAACTAAAATTGCTGGCTTTCTAACGAAGAAAGATGTAATTTTAGGTGGCTTGAAACAAGGAGCAATTTTTGGTTCTCTGTTTGGTTCAGCTCTTGGTTTGCTGACAGGAGTAGGAGTGTTATTTGTACCTTTTGTTGGTACGCTGGTAGCAGCAGGTCCCATTGGTGCGGCTTTGTTAGGTGCTGCTACTGGTGCGATCGCGGGTAGTGCGGGTGCGGGTTTAGCTTCTGCTTTGGCGACTCTAGGAATGCCAGAAGATAAAGCCACAATTTACCAAACTCGCATTGAAGCGGGTGATTTTATGGTAGGTGTTGAGGTTCCCGCAAATAAATCTGGCGAGATTCAACTATTACTTGAAAGTGCTGGTGGTGAAGAAGTACATATTAATGAAACGCCGCTACCGCGCTTTGGAAAAGGACAGATTGAAGATCCTAGCAAATTGTCTCCCGAAATCCGCTCTCATCTATCGGAAGACGCACAAAGACTATTCGTTGCTAACTACAATAGCGAACTAGCTCAATCTGGCGATGAATCCAAAGCCGAACATCACGCTTGGGATGTAGTGCGCGAACAGTTCGAGCAAGATGAAAACGGCATTTGGTCTAAATCAAAAATGACCGTATAATTTGTTTTTATGTTTTGCAGGGGCGCATAGTTGTGCGCCCCTACAGCATATATAATTTCATGCTGGAGCTGAAAAATGCAGAAATATATCTGTAGCGTCTGTGGTTACATCTACGATCCAGAAGCAGGAGATCCAGAAGCAGAAATAGAACCAGGTACGCAATTTGAGGATATACCAGATGATTGGGTATGTCCGGTTTGTGCGGCTGCAAAAGAGATGTTTGAGCCAGAAAACTAGATTGGGGTTCTTCCTCCAGCCATTAATAACCCAATTGTTTCTATTGTTGCCCTTTCTCGATCTAAAACATCGATAAATTCGCCCCGATATATGACTGCTATGCGATCGCTCATTGCCATAACTTCCTCTAATTCTGTAGAAATATAGAGAACAGCCGCACCGCGATCGCGTTGAGATAATAACTGTTGTTGTACTGCTGCTGTTGCCCCCACATCTAGCCCCCGCGTCGGTTGCATGGCGATAATCAATGATGGTTCTCGATCTAATTCTCGTGCTAAGACAACTTTCTGCTGATTTCCACCTGATAGCTGGCTTACCTTCACATTCCCATCAGAAGCGCGAATATCAAATTGCTGAATTTTAGTCTCGGCATTTTGCTCTATAACCTGTTTTTGTAGCAAGAAACGCCTCACAAAAGGTAACTGTATAAAAGCTTTTAAAATTAAATTATTTGCAATACTAAACCCCATTATCAAACCCATTGTTTGACGATCTTCAGGGATATAACCTATTTGTAATTCTCGAACTCGCTTTTGTGGATTCCATAACGTCACGTCTCGTCCATCCAAGCAAATTTTTCCGGCTTTTACAGAACGCAAACCCGCGATCGCATCTGCTAATTCTCGCTGTCCGTTACCATCGACTCCAGCAACACCTAGAATTTCGCCTGCATGAAGTTGAAACGAAATATTTCTGATTGCGGCAACACCGCGATCGTCTTCCACTTGTAAAGACTGTACGGACAATATTTTTTTTCCTAGAGAAGTTGCAGATTTATGTAACTGTAAAACAACTTCTCGCCCTACCATTAATTCTGCTAACTGTTGCGCACTAGAAGCTTTTGTTGTGGTATTTGCTACGACTTGACCTCGCCGTAATATAGTTACGGTGTCGCATAAACTTATGACTTCTTCCAGCTTATGGCTGATAAATATAATTGTTTGTCCGGCTGCTGCTAGCTGTCGTAAAATTGCTATTAAAGATTCAACTTCTGACGGTGTGAGTACGGCTGTCGGTTCATCTAATATTAATAGCCGGGCTTTACGATACAAAGCTTTCAGGATTTCTACTCGCTGTTGTACCCCTACAGGCAAATCTCCTACTTTTGCTTTTGGATCGACTTCTAAACTATAAATTTGAGATAATTCAGTAATTTCTTGTTGCTTATGTCGCAAATTTAAATTAAAGCGATCGCCTGTTCCTAAAATAACATTTTCCGTGACTGTGAGTTGCGGCACGAGCATAAAATGCTGGTGAATCATGCCAATACCAAGTTGAATTGCCTTACTAGAGGAATTAATTTGAACTGGTTTATCTTCTAAATAAATTTGTCCGGCATCTGGCTGATAAAGTCCGCTGAGAATATTCATTAAAGTAGACTTACCCGCGCCATTTTCTCCTAAAAGCGCGTGAATCGTTCCAGTAGCAACGCTCAAACTAATGTTATCGTTAGCTACAAACGAACCAAAGCGTTTAGTAATTCCTTCTAGGTGTAAATAATAAGTCATGTCGATGCTGTCTTCACGCATCGCGTCTCTTTTCTACCTTCCTGACAATTTTCAAACGTAATTTTATTATCGATAATTGCTTGTCTAGTACCTAGAACTTTTTTTTGCAATGCTTCTGGAACCATTTGACCGAACTTACCTAAATTCAAAATATCTGGTCTAGCTAAACCAAGGGCATAGGTTTGACCTTTAATTTGACCGTTTTTTGCTTGTTCGGTAAGAAATGCGATCGCTAAATCGATTCGTTTTAAAGCACTCGTTAAAACTGCTTTTGGCGCAATATTTAATTGATCTGTCGTATTACCAAAAGCATAAATTCCTTTATCGCTAGCCGCTTGTAATACTGCTGGAGATGAATTATCCAACCATTGATAAATCACATCTGCGCCAGATGAAATAATTGCTAAAGTTGCTTCTTTTGCCCTAGCAATATCATTCCAATCGCCTGTAAAACTAGAACTAATTTGAACGTTAGGTTTAACAGATTTTGCCCCTAACTCAAACCCGCGTAATTCTTGTAATGTAGCCTCAAAAGATTGTCCGGCTAAATAAGCTAATCTATTAGATTTTGTCATGGATGCCGCAATGATGCCGCATAAATAGCTAGCTTGTAAATGATCGATGCGTAATGCAGCCACGTTTTCTGCATTTACAGAACCATTCACAGCGACAAAAAACGTTTTAGGAAACTGAGTAGCAACTTGTTCCACTGCTGCGTCAAATTGTCCCCCGTGGGCGAAGACAACGTTAAAACCGCGACGGGCGAAGTCTGACAAAGCCTCAGCTTGATCTGGTTGCGCGACTTGTTCGACGTAAGCTGTTTCCGCCCCTAGCTTTTGTTTGGCGATGTTTACGCCTTCGTAGCCTGCTTGATTCCAAGCTTTGTCCGATCTTACTCCAGGCAGGGCGATCGCCACCTTAAATCCTTCACCACCCCCCACTGCTGGAGTCGGGCTGTTGCTCGTTTGGGTAGGATTAGAATTGCCACAAGCCTTGAGTAACAAACTTGTACCCAATGCAGCCGCACCGTAGAGTAAAAATTTACGCCGACTGATTTCTAACATATAGCGTCCCTTCAATTAAGGAGTACCAATTTAGTTACTTATACGTTTTATTTATTAAAAATGGTATTTTATAATACTTTAAAAATAATTTATCTACTCCCTGCTCCCTACTCCCTACTCCTTGTTATAATTAACAAACCACAGCAGCACAAAGAAATGACTACAGCAAATACAGTACAACAATTACAGGCTGAGTGGGTGACGCAGGAAAAATTTCAGCGTTATGGGCAATTAATTCTTCCCAGTCACGATGGTAAAGCTTACGATTCAAACGATGCTCAATTAAATTTGCAAAATGGTATACCGCGATTTTATATCATGCGGTTACAGCGACGAGGGCGAAAATTTCATACAATAACTCGTCACGTACAATGCACTCAGTGTTTGGGTGCTTTAGAAGGGAAAGATTGGTTAATTGCCGTTGCACCTCCTAATAATGATGTTGATACACCAGCAATAGAAGAGATAAAGGCTTTTCGGATTCCTGGGAATTATTTTATTAAATTAGCAATAGGAACTTGGCACGCTGGACCATATTTCGAGCATGAAATGGTAGATTTCTATAATTTAGAATTAGCCGATACGAATTTAGTAGACCATTTCACCCATAATTTTCTTCAGAGCGATCGCTTGGAGTTTGAGATTATTTAGCTGTTTATTTTATTTCTATTCCCGCTTGTAATTCCAAAGCTTTGATTGCTGCTGAAGCATTCTCCTCGCCCCAGCCGTGGTTTACCGCAGCTTTAACTGTCTCCCGGGCAAGTGCGATCGCGGGAATAGGAGAATTATTATCTTGGGCGAGTTGCGCGATTAAATTTGCATCTTTTAACAACCACTTCAAGGCAAAACTTGTACTAAAATCTCTTTTAACTAACGTACTTCCCATCCCATCAAAAATAGGTGATTTAAAATCAGTTACGTGCAAAACATCGAGTACATCTTGAGGATTTAATCCCGCTTTTTTGGCTAATATCATCGCTTCCCCAAGGGCTTCAATTTGGGAAATTACAACTGCGTTACCAACTAATTTCATTGTCGCGCCCATGCCCGTTTCGCCCATATAATGTATGGTTTCGCTTAAGGATTCGAGGATGGGTTTAACTTTTTCAAAAACTTCTTTCTTGCCACCGACAACAATCCACAAACCACCAGCCGCAGACTCATTTTTACTGCCAAAAACGGGTGCATCGATAAATTCTACACCCTTCTCTGCATATGCAACTGCCTCCCGCCGACTTGTATTTGGATGAACGGTACTCATATCGATCGCAATTTGTCCCTGATGCACCCCAGAAAGAATACCATCTTCACCAAAAACCGTATCTGCGATCGCTTCTTCATTGCTCAAACAATACATGACGATCTCAGCATTGGCTACTGCTTGTGCTGGCGTATCGGCTTGAGTCGCACCTTTTTCTACCAAAGGAGTGCAGCGATCCGGTGTCCGATTCCAGACTGTAACCGAATGTCCGGCTTGGAGGAGATTACCCACCATCCCGCTACCCATAATCCCTAAGCCAAGATATGCAATCTTCATGAAATTACCTAGTTTGCGATCGTCTAAGAGGGAATCTAGCTCGTTTTAACGGGAATTCTCGTCTACATATTGGAGGATAATTTTATTGGTAATTGGTAATTGGTAATTGGTAATTGGTAATTGGTGGCTAGTGGCTAGATGTTTCGGTCGAGTCACTGATAACCGACAACTGACAACTGACAACTAAAACTGCTATATGTCAATACCTCCACTTAACACAGAAACGATTTGGGCAATTTTGAACGAAGAAATTGACGATAATATGGTGAATCAATTAATTTGGCATTATCTAGGCTACCGCTACAATGAGACAAACAATGTTTGGGATACTACAAATGTAGCTCCAGAATGGCGTGACGAGTATCCCACTACGCCCCCAGATTTCATTGATAGTCGCCCAGCCAGCGTTAAGCTGACTCGTTCGATTCCGTCAGAAAACAAGCAATTATTAAAAGAACAATTGGGTTTTAAAGGTTACAAAATTGGTGAATTTGGTCCACGTCAAACTCGCCGCGCTACGGTTGCTAATTGGTTATTGAGTTATATGCAATTGCAAAAACCTTGAATTACAATTTAAAAAATTGCGTGTACGATGCTGGTAGGGGCGCACAGCTGTGCGCTCCTACTGATTATGCATGTTAATTAATTCTCTACCGATCTCGTCGCGATTGATATTGCCTAAGATACCATTGCCTTAATTCTTTGTAACTATTGACAGCTAACCCCAAAAGAATCAGCGCTACGATACCTCCTAATTGTGGTGCTTTCAAAGCTAAATAAACGAGGAAAATACACAAGCTATCTTGTAGAAAAGATAGCCAAAGAGGAAAACGATTCCAACGATAAAACCACCCAGCTTGAATCAGTTGTAAGAGTAAAGCCACAAAGCCGCCAACTAAGCCAATTAAAATTTTTGGTACACCTTGAATAAGCGCGATCGCTAATATAGCTCCGATAATTGGGCAGAGTGGTAAATATGCGATTTGCAGCAAGCGCTGACCGAGCAAATTTTTTGAGGCGATTAACTCAATTAAACAACAACTTATCAGAATACCTAACACGATTGGCGGATAAATATTAGATAAAATGGGAACGTTGTACCAAAAGTTTTCCCCCTGCAACAATCCTAGAACCAGCAAAGGCAAAGTAATTCTAATTCCCGCCGCCGCCGAAATCGAAAGCGCCGCTAAAATTTCTACTATCGCAGTGTCTAGACTCAATTAATTTTCAACGGGGAATCGGGAATCGGGAGTCGGGAGTCGGGGAAGAGAGCAGAGGAGCAGATGAGAATCACAACCAATTACCCATTACCCATTACCCATTACCAACTACCAACCACCAATTACCATTTACCATTAAATCCCCAATCTTTGATATACCTCTTCTAAATGTTGTAGATGATGCTGGGGATCGAAACAAGCTTCAATTTCTTCAGGTGAAAGTGTTTGGGCAATCCGAGAATCCTTTGTCACCAAATCGTGAAAATTTCCGCTTGGTGTGTTCCAAGCTTGATGGGCGCAGGATTGGACGATCGCATAAGCTTCTTCTCGGCTCATGCCTTTTTCGATTAAAGTTAATAGCACTCGCTGACTGAAGACAACACCCCCGTAAACATTCATGTTTCGCGCCATGTTTTCGGGATACACCAGCAGATTTTGCACCAGATCGGTTGTTTCTTTCAACATAAAATGCGTCAAAATGCAAGCATCTGGTAGCATGACCCGTTCAACGGAACTATGAGAAATATCGCGTTCGTGCCACAAAGCGACGTTTTCTAAAGCTGCTACAGCCGCAGCGCGTACCATCCGTGCCATTCCCGTGAGGCGTTCGGAACGGATCGGGTTGCGCTTATGAGGCATGGCTGAGGAACCTTTTTGCCCTTTGGAGAAATATTCTTCTACCTCAAGTACATCCGTGCGTTGGAGGTTGCGAATTTCGACGGCAAAGCGTTCGATGGAGGCGGTTAAAAGTGCTAAGTGATTGACAAAGTTGGCGTGGCGATCGCGAGAAATGACTTGAGTTGAGGCTGTATCTGGCTTGAGTCCGAGTTTGGCACAGGCGATCGCTTCCACGCGCGGCTCGATGTTGGCATAAGTTCCTACCGCACCGGAAATCTTCCCCACAGCGATTTCTTCTCGCATCCTGGTGAGGCGTTCTTGGTGGCGCAAGACTTCGGCTAACCAACCAGCTAGCTTAAAGCCAAATGTAATCGGTTCGGCGTGAATTCCGTGCGATCGCCCAATTGCTACCGTGTGACGGTGCTGCTGTGCTTGTTTGCGGATGGCAGCGATGACATCTGCTAACCGTGCCAAAATCAAATCTAGACTAGCGACGAGTTGCAGTGCTAAAGCTGTATCGAGTACATCTGAACTTGTCATGCCTAAGTGGATGTAGCGCCCTGCATCGCCGACATATTCATTCACGTTTGTCAAGAAAGCGATGACATCGTGACGAACTTCTGCTTCAATTTCTAAGATTCTTTGGGGGTCAAAATTTGCCTTTGCTTTAATTTCTGCTACCGCTGCTGCTGGGGTATATCCCAGTTCCGCCTGTGCTTCGCACACTGCAATTTCTACTTGCAGCCACGTCTTAAATTTATATGTCTCCGTCCAGATTTCGCCCATTTCGGGCAGAGTATAACGCTCGATCACGACCGCCACAGAATCCAACTGTCATATTTTACCAGGAAGGGAGCAGGGAGCTTCTGAGCAGTGACCAGTGACCAGTGACCAGTGACCAGCCAGCAATCCACTATACCCCACACCCCACACCCTTTCTTCACCAGGCACTAGCCACTCCCGACTCCCACCGTAACATTAGACCTCCTGCGTGAATACTTTATTTGTCATCCACACGCGAAGCGAAATATCTTCAGTGATTCTTCACTACACTACGTTTCGTACCCTTCGGGAAGGCTTCGCCAACAGAATGACATCCATAGTTTTTGATTCATGCAGGAGGTCTATTCTAACCGTTGACAACCGTACCACCGTTGGGATGAATCACTTGACCTGCAATATAGGAAGAGTCATCCGAGGCGAGAAATACGTAGCTGGGGGCAATTTCCTCTGGCTGTCCGGGTCTTTTCATCGGGACTTGCTTACCGAAATTGGCGACTTTATCTTCTGGGAAAGTTGAAGGAATTAGGGGAGTCCAAACCGGACCAGGGGCAACGGCATTGACGCGAATGCCTTTTTCAATCAAGCTCTTGGATAGCGCTCGCGTAAAGGCAACGATCGCGCCTTTGGTGGAAGAGTAATCTAACAGTGTTGGATTGCCTTGATATGCGGTGACAGAAGTTGTATTGACGATCGCGCTACCTTCTTTTAAGTGAGGCATTGCTGCTTTTGTCATGAAGAACATGCCGAAAATATTGGTGCGGAAAGTACGTTCCAATTGTTCGGCGCTGATCTGTTCGATGCTTTCTTGAGGATGCTGTTCGGCGGCGTTATTCACCAAAATATCGAGTTTGCCAAATTCATCAATCGTTTGTTGTATGGCTTGCTTACAAAAGTTTTCATCGCCAATATCGCCTGCGATCGCTACCGCCCGTTTTCCCTGTTCTTCTACGAGACGCTTTGTTTCTTTCGCATCGTCGTGTTCGTTCAAGTAGAGGATTGCCACATCTGCGCCTTCTTTAGCATAAGCAATGGCTACTGCCCGTCCGATGCCGCTATCGCCGCCAGTAATTAGCGCTACTTTACCCTGCAACTTCCCACTACCACGATATTTAGAGTCATCGGCTTTGGGTTGAGGAGTCATTTCGGACTCTTTTCCTGGTCTTTGTTCTTGCTGTTGAGGAGGTTGTAACGGTTGTTCTTCTGGCATAAACTTTCTCCTAAATTTGACATTTGTAATGATTTCACTCCGCTTAATTTAGCTAATTGTTCGATTGCGGTTATTCAGTCTGAAGGTGGAAACAGATACAGAACGCGATCGCTCTTTTGGTGTATGGATATTTGTATCCGCAATAGTTAATTGTTGAGAATTATTGATTGCTCCTTAGGACATATATTGCAAAAAATGTGGTTGTAGTACGATCGCAATTAGCGGGATCGCCAAGGATTGAAGGGCAAGGGCAATGCAGATATTAGACCGTCATCTATCGACACAGGTAGAAACATTTCGTCAGTTACAAATGCAGTTGCGCGATCGATGGAAAAATGTAGAAAGCTTCGATCGAAGTGACGGAGATATTTTAGTCATTCCCTCTCTGAGTGTCGATCAGCGAGAGATTCAAAAAATTGAAGGCGTGTTGCATTACGAAGAACGCCTGCTGTTTTCGTTAATTCGCTTGCAAAATCCCCGCACGCGATTGATTTATATTACATCTCAGCCCCTACATCCCAGCGTCATCGATTATTACTTACAACTTTTACCAGGCATTCCCTTTTCTCACGCCCGCGATCGCTTATTACTTTTATCTACCTACGATTCTTCCTTCAAACCACTGACTCAAAAAATTTTAGAACGACCCCGCCTGATCGAGCGAATTAAGCAAGCACTGCGGCGGGATCAATCGTTTATGATTTGTTACAACACTTCCCCTTGGGAAAGAGAGTTATCTCTCAAGTTAGAAATTCCTCTTTATGCTGCCGATCCCGATCTCACAATTTGGGGGACAAAAAGCGGTAGTCGGCAAATTTTCGCGGAAAGTGGCGTGCCTCATCCTGATGGGTGTCACGGTCGCCTCGATAGTGTAGACGATTTAGCCACAGCAACTGCTGAATTATGGGAACGCCAACCGCATCTCAACCGCATGGTTGTCAAATTAAATGAAGGAATTTCCGGTGAAGCAAATGCTCTTTTTGACCTAAAACCTTTACAGGAATTTGCCCCAGGAAAAATTTCTCATGGCGATCGCGTTGCTGCTATCAAAGATAGTCTACCTTCTTTGCGATTTCAAGCCGCGTCAGAAAATTGGACAAATTATGCTAGCCGCGTTCCCGAATTAGGAGCAATTGTTGAGGCGTTTGTTGAAGGAGAAGTGAAGCGATCGCCCAGCGTTCAAGGTCGAATTTTACCTGATGGCACGGTTGAAATTCTCTCTACTCACGACCAGATTTTAGGTGGTCCAGACGGACAAATTTATCTTGGCTGTCGGTTTCCCGCTGATGAAGCTTATCGAGTGCAGTTACAAGATTTGGGTTTAAAAATTGGCTGGACTTTAGCAAAAAAAGGTGCTTTAGAACGGTTTGGCATTGATTTCATGGCTGTACAGCAAGCTGATGGTAACTGGGACTTGCAAGCAATAGAAATCAACCTTCGTAAAGGTGGAACGACCCATCCTTTTATGACATTAAAGTTATTAACTAACGGGCGTTATGACCTTTCAACCGGACTATTCTACAGCCAACAAGGGCGAGCAAAGTATTATGTTGCTACTGACAATTTACATAAGAAACGCTATCGAGGTCTATTACCAAATGATTTAATGGATATTATCGCTTCTCACCGCTTGCACTTCGACACGGGAACGGAAACTGGGACTGTTTTTCATTTGATGGGTTGTCTGTCAGAATTTGGCAAACTAGGCTTGACAAGTATCGGTGACTCCCCTCAACAAGCAGAAGATATCTATCAAAAGGTGATCAAAGTCTTAGACGGAGAGACAAAATCTCATCATAACGCTGCTGCTACTACTGCCCAGCAGATTATTCCCTTCGGCTGGCGTTTGGAAGGAGGTTGATCGGGGGATGGCAGGAAGTCTTTACATTTACTTAAAAACTTCACATCTTTAAGACTTTACAAACCCTTGCTTGTTTCTAAAGCTTTGATAATATCTACATAGTCGAGCGGGCTAAAATAGTCAAAACTGACTAAGCTGGAAAAAAGCTTAAATTTTCCACTTCAAATTTATGACAAACTTTCAGCCAGTTCAATCTCTCTCACCTACTAAATCGAGCGATCGCGTTGTCGATTACTTCACAAAGCAAGCTTACGCGATCGGTTATATGGCTGGATTCTTGGTTGCTTGTCTAGATGATTTTTGTAACTGGTTGGCGATGCTAATTGCAGAATAGTTACTGGCGATCGGTTACGGCTAATTTGGTTTTAGAGAAAGATTTTATATCTCTAATCTAAAGCAAATATATCAATGATAATAATATTGTTTTTAACATAAGTTATTACAAGACAATTGAGTATAGTAGAGTGCGGAAAGGTTAGGACAACTCAATTTCATCTGCTCCCTACTCTCTGCTCTCTGCTCCCTATACAAGACAACTCAATCCAAAAATAGTTTTGAACAGTTTCGCCTACCCAGGTATTGGGTAGGTTTCTTTTTTACATACCCATAATTTCGTAACCAGCATCGACATATATCACTTGACCCGTGATCCCGCTAGCTAAGTCGCTGCACAGGAAAGCTGCGGTGTTACCCACTTCAGTTTGCGTGACTGTGCGACGCAAGGGAGCAACTTGCTCGACATGATGAATCATATCTAAGATTCCACCTACTGCTGAAGAAGCTAGGGTACGAATTGGACCGGCGGAAATAGCATTCACCCTGATGTTTTGCGGTCCCATTTCAGATGCAAGATACCGCACGCTCATTTCTAAAGCTGCTTTAGCAATTCCCATCACGTTGTAGTTAGGAATTACTCGCACGCCGCCTAAATATGTAAGAGTGACAATACTACCCCCTGCTGTCATCAGGGGTTTAGCAGCTCCGCTCAATTGCAGTAAAGAATAAGCACTAATATCTAGAGCTTTACTATAACCCGATCGCGAAGTACCGCTGATATCTCCGCTCAAGTCATCCTTGTTAGCAAAGGCAAGGCAATGGATTAGAATATCTAATTTCTCCCATTTTTCGGCGATCGCCTGAAAGGTAGATTGAATCTGCGCTTCATTCTGCACGTCACAGGGCAAAAACAGGCTGGGGTTCAGGGGAGCTACTAGATCGGCAACTTTTGTTTCCATCCTGCCGCGTTCGTCTGGTAAATAGGTGATCCCCAGGTTTGCACCAGCTTTGTGTAACTGTTGGGCGATCCCCCAAGCAATGGAGCGGTTATTGGCTATGCCAGTTACAAGGGCATTTTTTCCAGTTAAATCTAGCATACAAACTGTGTCAGGCTACGTCAGGAAACACATTAGCAGCATACACCTATATCAGTGACCAGTGACCAGTGACCAGTGACCAGTAAATTCTTACCTGCACACCTGCACCCCCCTCAGCCCCCTCAGCAACCTTGCATCTTCTCTCCCTCACTCCTCGCTCCTCACCCCTCACTCCTCGCTCCTCACCCCTCGCTCCTCGCTCCTGACCCCTCATCCCTCACTCCTCGCTCCTCACCCCTCACTCCTCGCTCCTCGCTCCTCACCCCTCACTTCCTCATGACTCACAACTTTTTCAAATCAATTAGCTAGAATTTAAGTAAAATGCCTTATTCTCACTTAAGATATATTGGCAAGTAGTTTTTATGCTAAGTAATTGAGATTAGAGGATACAATACTTTGCCATTTTTGCTTTGGAATCGAGTTATTTGCGGTCTATTCAAGCTTTTGTAGCTTTGAATACAAAAAAACTGGAAGATTCTGATTTAGATGCATAAAGAGCAGATCTTCTGGATTTTGACTCGATCTGTTTAATGATGATGTTATCTGGTGTAGTCTTTACGGACATCTGGTTGGGCAAGGAATATGGTCGTGACGCAAGATAGACCGCTAGCACAGGTATTTCGGCAGGTAGGAGCAGGTTCGTTTCCACCAGTCGTAGAAGTATTTGAACGGGGCAAAACAATATTTTTTCCTGGCGATCCGGCAGAACGGGTCTATTTCTTACTCAAAGGCGCGGTGAAGTTGTCTAGAGTATATGAAGCAGGAGAAGAGATCACCGTTGCACTATTGCGAGAAAATAGCGTATTCGGCGTGCTGTCGCTGCTGACAGGCAATCGTAGCGATCGCTTTTATCATGCAGTAGCTTTTACGCCAGTGGAGTTACTCTCAGCACCAATCGAGCAAGTCGAGCAAGCGCTGAAAGAAAATCCCGATCTATCAATGTTAATGCTGCGGGGCTTATCTTCGCGGATCTTGCAGACAGAAATGATGATTGAAACCCTGGCTCACCGCGATATGGGTTCGCGCTTGGTCAGTTTCTTATTAATTCTGTGCCGCGATTTCGGTCTTCCCAGTCCAGATGGGATCACGGTCGATCTCAAGCTTTCCCATCAGGCGATCGCAGAAGCTATTGGTTCTACCCGCGTTACCGTCACCCGCTTGCTAGGAGACTTGCGCGATAAAAACATGATCTCCATCCACAAAAAGAA
>NZ_PYCI01000020.1:0-63356 GCF_003015105.1 Chroococcidiopsis sp. CCALA 051
AGATGTGTATAAGAGACAGGTGCCATACTGCAAACCTGGAAACCAAATTTGCAACATAATTAGCACTACCGAAAGAGCAACCATTGTAAAAGTTGCCATTACAGGGGCAAGAGTGAGATATTTAAACACATGTTGCATGGCTATTTTCCTAATGTGAGATTGCGAATAGTGCGCACAAAGTTTTGAACTAATTCAACTTAACTAATTCGGCTATCGTGGCGAGATTGGAATTTCCTCATCTCTAGCAGTCAAGTCACCACTCAAGAACTCTTGCAGTGCTAAAAGAGGCCAAAGAACAGCTTTCGATATAGACTGCAATGCCAACGGTAAATCGATAAAAATTTCTTTCATTTCGGGATCGCTAGCTGATTTAGTGGCACGGAGATAAGAACGACCGCTCCAGCCGATAAAACCAGCAACGTACAAAAATAGACCGATGGGAACTAAAACATCAGTAGCTCGATCTAAGCGATCGAGTGGCAAATGAGGTAAACCATCCGTGCCGCAAAGTTCGTATTTTGCGTAAGCCTTAAATGGCTTATTGAAGTAATAGGTATCAGGAGCATTTTTCATCCGCGCCTGAAAAGCTGGCGATTTGCTACAAGGTACGAGAGTGCTATTAGCCGCAGAAGCCGTAGGAATTGTACTGCCCCAAATTACAAAGGCGATCGCTAGTGTAAATAATAACCGCCTCATGTTAATTTCGCTTTTTGTTCTGTCACTTTTTATGAACTGCATAGCATTGTTAATGGTTTGTTTTAGAGGCGCGATCGCCTCTGCAAAAGAGCGATCGTCGTTGTCTTTGGCAAGTATCCTAACAGACTCAAAATCCAATTTAATCTGATTTGATAAAATTTAAATTGTCCTGACTACAAGATAAAAAACGTTTTGTGTTTTATTACTTTACATATTGTTTTTCAAGAACTAAAACTTCACTACAAAAGGATTTTAGAAAATACTAGTAAGCGACTGCCTCATTTCATAGCTTCATTTATGAAGAAAACTTCAGAAAGTCAAAAGTCAAAATTTAAAAGTTAAAACTGAGTAGACAAGCGACAGAAGTTATAACTAACCACCGATAACTGATAACTAACCAATTAATAAAATCCCCTATTTGTGAAGTAGGGGATTTTATTTACCCTACGCTCGATTAACCAAACTTACCAGCAGTCGAAGCAATTACGAAAGCAGCATAAGTGAGGACGTAGCCAACCGCAAAGTGAGCTAACCCCACAACGCGAGCTTGAACGATTGACAGAGCCACAGGCTTGTCTTTCCAGCGAATCAAGTTTGCTAGAGGTGTCCGCTCGTGCGCCCAGACCAAAGTTTCGATCAACTCTTGCCAGTAACCGCGCCAAGAAATCAGGAACATGAAACCAGTTGCCCATACTAAGTGTCCCAACAGGAACATCCAAGACCAGACAGACAGGTTATTCATGCCATAGGGGTTATAGCCGTTAATTAACTGAGCTGAATATAGCCACAGGTAATCGCGCAACCAACCCATCAGGTATGTCGAAGACTCGTTGAACTGAGCCACATTGCCTTGCCAAATTCCTAGATGCTTCCAATGCCAGTAGAACGTCACCCAACCAATCGTGTTTAGCATCCAGAACGCAGCCAGGTAGAAGGAGTCCCAAGCGGAGATATCGCAAGTGCCACCCCGACCAGGACCATCACAAGGGAAGGCATAGCCGAAGTCTTTTTTGTCGGGCATCAGCTTGGAACCACGGGCATCCAACGCACCTTTAACTAATACCAACGTGGTTGTATGCAAAGCGAGAGCAAATGCGTGGTGGACTAAGAAGTCACCAGGACCAATCGTCAAGAACAAAGAGTTCGTACCAGCATTGATCGCACCTAACCAACCAGGCAACCAGACATTCCCGTGATTGGGCCAAGCTGTTGTAGCGATACTATCTGGGTTAGACAACAGAGTATCGAAGCCGTACAACACCTTACCGTGAGCAGCCTGAATGAACTGTGCGAACACGGGTTCGATCAGAATTTGCTTTTCAGGAGTTCCAAAGGCAACCACTACATCGTTGTGAACGTAAAGACTGAGGGTATGGAAGCCCAAGAACAGCGATACCCAAGACAGGTGAGAGATAATCGCCTCTTTGTGCTTCAAGACGCGCTCTAAGACATTGCCCTTATTCTGTTCTGGGTCGTAGTCCCGTACCCAGAAGATCGCGCCGTGAGCAAAAGCCCCCAGCATGATGAATCCAGCAATGTACTGGTGGTGCGTGTATAACGCTGCCTGGGTCGTGTAGTCCTGCGCCATGAATGCATAGGGAGGCAGGGAATACATGTGTTGTGCCACCAACGAGGTGATGACCCCTAAGCAAGCCAAGTGCCAGCCGAGCTGGAAGTGGAGAGAGTTATTGTAGGTGTCGTAAATGCCTTGGTGAGGCATATTGAACGGACCTTCTACTGGAACACCAAAGAAGGTTTTAGCATTCATCATCTCCTTGATGCTGTGACCGATACCGAAGTTGGTACGGTACATGTGTCCGGCAACGATGAATAATACTGCGATCGCCAAATGATGGTGAGCGATATCCGTCAGCCACAAAGACTGAGTTTGAGGGTGGAAGCCACCCAAAAAGGTCAAGATCGCCGTACCCGCACCCTGAGAGGTTCCAAAGACATGATTGGTAGTATCAGGGTTAGCAGCATAAGCCGCCCATTTCCCCGTAAAGAAGGGCGTTAGACCTTCTGGATGGGGTGGTGTAGTCAGAAAGTTACTCCAACCGACGTGCTGTCCGCGAGCTTCGGGAATTGCAACGTGAACCAGGTGTCCAGTCCAAGCTAAGGAGCTAACGCCAAACAATCCCGCTAGGTGATGGTTCAGGCGAGATTCCGCACTCTTAAACCAGGCAAGTCCTGGGCGGAATTTGGGCTGTAAGTGCAACCAGCCAGCTAGCAAGAATACTGAAGCTAGCACGAGTAGGAACACCGAACCCATATAGAGGTCGTTATTCGTCCGCATCCCGATGGTGTACCACCAGTGATAAACACCAGAGTAGGAAATATCGACGGGATAGCTTGCCCCACCTTGGGTAAAAGCATCAACTGCGGCTTTACCGAATTGAGGGTCCCAAATTGCGTGGGCAATGGGACGGACGTGCAGCGGATCTTTTATCCACTGCTCAAAATTTCCTTGCCAAGCTACGTGGAATAGAAGGCTGGATGCCCAAAGAAAGATGATGGCAATGTGACCGAAGTGTGTAGCAAAAATCTTTTGATAAAGATTTTCTTCAGTCATTCCATCGTGACTTTCAAAGTCGTGGGCGGTAGCAATCCCATACCATATCCGACGAGTGGTCGGGTCTTGTGCGAGATCTTGGCTAAATTTGGGAAATTTAGTTGCCATTTACTTTACTAAATCCTCCAATTAGCTAATCCGTTGTTATTAATCTGAATTAGCAAAACAGTACAGACAAACGAAATCTCCCTCGACATGAAGCCGAAGAGAAACTACTGTAATTAAATTCACTAGATACCGTATTGAGGTGTAGTTTTAATAGCGCAATTCAGTAGCTAAATGCAACAAAACTAACTTATTGCGAATAAAAACTAACTCAGTCCTTGTGCATTCGCACATAGAAGCATTATTAAATTATTTAGCGATTTATTAAGGCTAGTAAAGCACTTTTCAAATTATGAAATTGCTTTTAGATTTATAAATTGAAGCGTTCTGGTTAAATCTATCAAACCCTAACTCTACTAAGCTTTTGCAGCTAAAGTATCGCCACAGAGTAATGTTGCATTTGTTTAAGCAACCTTCTTAATTTGGCACTTTATGTTATGCCGCAGTAAGTCAACAACTCACGAGTGACTTAATCAATTATATCCATAAATAATTCTAATATGCGATTGTTAGAGTACGTTTCAAACGCTCTCTAGATAAATGAGCTAAAGGTGGGCGCTGCCTACCCTACGAGGAAAAATATAAATAATTCTAATGTGCGATCGCCAAAATATGCTCTAAATACTCTCTACATCACAAAGTTCAGTTTTATTAGTTAAATTGGGCATTCTAACTATAGTATGCAAAGGTAATTTTTCCCATATAAAGGAAGTTACCAAACTATAGTTCAAGGAATATAAGTAATGATAAACATCCTCTATTTTCTCATGACTGAATTTTGATTGTGGGCGCTTTGTAAACTGCACGCATTTTCACTACAAACGCAATCGTCGCTTTATTGGGCAAGCAGAGAAGGTGTTGAGGGAAATTGGTAATAAGTAATTGGTAAGTCGTAAGTCGTAAGTCGTAAGTTGAAATAAACTGACAACTGATAAACAACTCTTCCTTTAGGCGTAAGCGAGTAAAAGAGAGCAATTTTAAGATTTAAGAGAGCGAGTCGAAGATTCTATCTAAATATCTTGGGCGATCGCAAAAATTAAAGTAGAGTTGTTATTTAGTTCTTTTACTCTACATACTTACCTTATGATGAGCAGAAAGATTGGATTTTGGTTGCTGTGGCTAGGATTTATTACTTACGCTTTCGTATTCGCGCCCCCCGACCAACCAAATACACTGGAGTTAATTACAAATCTTTCTACTGGCAAGTGGGCGGGAATTAATCCTCTAATTGTTTCCCTATTTAATTTGATGGGAGTTTTTCCACTAATTTACAGTTGTTTGCTGTTTATTGATGGTAGGGGGCAAAAGATTCCTGCTTGGATATTTGCAACTATATCAATGGGTGTAGGCGCATTTGCTTTATTGCCTTATTTGGCGTTACGTCAACCGAATCCAACGTTCCCAGGTCAGAAAAATCTGTTGCTCAAGTTATTAGATGCACGGCTAACTGGTGTTGTTTTGAGTATAGGTGCGATCGCGTTAGTTGCATACGGTTTGGGTAAAGGAGATTGGGCAGATTTTTTGCAGCAGTGGCAAACTAGCCGTTTTATTCATGTCATGAGTTTGGATTTTTGCTTACTGTGTGTTTTATTTCCTGCTTTATTAGGGGATGATATGGCACGCAGAGGCATGAATAATTCGGTGATTTTTTGGTTAACAGCGTTAATTCCTTTATTTGGCTCTTTAGGTTATTTGTGCGTGCGTCCGCCTCTACCAGAGGATAGTTCGGCAATAGCGAGTCAGCAAGTGGTGACATGAACAGAAAAATTGCTTTATGGACGATTTGGGCGGGTTTTCTCATTTATGTATTGTTTCTTGCCCCGCCGATTCACTGGCAAGAAACTTTGAATTTGTTGATGAAAATATTGACGTTCCAGTGGGCAAGTGTCAACCCAGTAATTTTGTCTTTGTTTGCCCTAATTGGTGTTTGTATTGCTCTCTACAGTTGCGTGCTTTTCTTTGATGGCAGAATGCAGAAGTTACCATTTTATCCTTTTGCGATCGCCTCTATAGGCACGGGGGTAATTGGGTTAATCCCATACTTAGCTTTGCGAGAAGCAAATCAAGAGTTTACAGGGCAGAAAGATACTTTTTTGCAGTTGTTAGATTCGCGCATTACAGGGTTGTTTCTGACTTTATTTACTCTTGCTTTACTTGGCTTCGGAATTATTTTTGGTGACTGGGGAAATTATCTTCAGCAATTTCTAAGCGATCGCTTTATCAATGGCATGAGTTTAGCATTTTGTCTATTTTGCTTGTTGTTCCCCACAGTCCTCGGTGATGACATGGCGCGGCGCGGATACTACAGCAATTCTCAGTTATTTTGGCTGATTGCCCTAATTCCATTACTCGGTCCCCTTGCCTACCTTTGCTGGCGACCCCCCTTAAGACAGTGACCAGTGACCAGTAACCAGTAACCAGTGACGTTATCAGAATTTGTAGGGGTGGGTTTAGCAAACAAATATAACAGCCTCAACGAAAAATTTTTCCTCAAAACCCGCCCTGACGAGAGACAACAACCAACAACATATATAGTTCATGTGTACCATATAAGAAGTAGTTATTGGGAGAACGATGAGTTATGGCAGTGGCAGAATTGCGAAAGAATGGGATGATGGCGCATCTTCTGGATGCCCTAGACGCAGGTGAGGATATCGGACACTACGGTAGGTTGGTGTTTGCAATGGTGGCGCGTCATTTTTTAAGTGAAGAAGAATTAATTAACTACCTGACTAAAGATAAAGACTGTAGTGAAACAGAAGCACGCAGCCTCTACCACCAGGTACAAGCCAAAGACTACAATCCGCCCAAACGGGAACGGATATTAGAATGGCAACAGCACCAAGATTTTCCGATTTGTCCTAATGCTGACGATCCTGATGCAGGTAATGTGTATAAGGATCTACAATTTCCAGAACACGTCTACGAACACATTTCAGAGTATTACGAACATAAAAATTAGCGATCGCATCAGTAGAGGCGCACAGGTGTGCGTTTCTACCACCAATAATTACTAACTCCAAAAATGCCAAAGCCACGAAACATCCTGCAAAGACTGCTGACACAATTGAAACAAGGATCGCAGGTGTTTCAATATACAGGTAGAGCGGTAGGATTAGTTTGGCAAACAAGTCGCGCCCTAACCTTTGTTTTGGCGATTGTGACTGTGGTAGCGGGTTTACTCCCAGCCGCGATCGCCTATGTGGGTAAGTTAATTGTCGATGGTGTGGTTTTAGCCCATCAGTCGGGATTAGAACGCGATCGCCTGATTACACTAGGCTATCTGGGAATTGAGGCGATTTTAGTCGCATTACTCGCAGGAAGTCAGAGAGGATTAACGATATCCCAGTCTTTGTTGCGAGTGTTGCTGGGACAAAAAGTCAATCTATTAATTTTGCAGAAGGCGTTAACTTTAGACCTTATCCATTTTGAAGATTCAGAATTTTACGACAAGATGACTAGAGCGAGAAGAGAAGCTTCTAGTCGTCCGTTGTCTTTAGTGAGTAGCACGTTTAGTATTGTCCAAAATGCGATTTCTCTTGTGACCTACGGTGGCTTGTTGCTACAGTTTTCTTTCTGGGCAGTCATAGTCTTGTTGTTGTCAGCCGTACCTGCATTTATTGCGGAGACGCGATTTGCTGGGCAAGCTTTTCGCCTATTTCGGTGGCGTGCGCCGGAAACAAGGGAACAGACTTATTTAGAAACTTTGATCGCTCGCGAAGACTTTGCTAAGGAAGTAAAGTTATACCAGTTGGGGGCGATGTTGTTAGAACGTTACCGTTCGATCTTTAATCGGCTATATGGGGAAGATCGAGATTTAACTCTGCGGCGTGGTGTGTGGGGATATTTATTAAGTTTGTTGAGTACGGCAGCGTTTTATCTTGCCTATGCTTGGATTGTTGTTGAAGCGATCGCCGGACGACTTTCGCTGGGTGATATGACAATGTATCTGATGGTATTCCGTCAGGGACAAACGACTTTTTCTAGCACTTTAACTAGTATTGGCGGAATGTATGAAGATAATCTCTATTTATCTAATTTATACGAATTTTTAGAACAACCTATTTCTTTACCTAAAGGCAAAGCTACCCAAGGTTTAATACCTGGAGATGGCATTCGATTTGAAAATGTCTCCTTTATTTATCCTGGTAGTAATAAACTTGCTTTAAATAATGTTTCGTTTCGGATTCGAGCCGGAGAAAAATTAGCCATAGTTGGTGAAAACGGCTCTGGCAAAACGACTTTAATTAAGTTATTGACTCGATTATATAATCCAGATAAAGGGCGAATTTTACTTGACGGTTTAGACTTGCAAGCATGGGATTTAGGAGTTTTACAAAGACGCATTGGGGTAATATTTCAGGACTTTATTCGCTACCAATTTACCGTAGGTGAAAATATTGGTGTCGGTGATGTTACCCGCATTGAAGATAGAGATCTATGGCAAGTAGCAGCAGACAAAGGAATGGCGCTACCTTTAATCGAACAATTACCAGATAGCTTTCAAACGCAATTAGGTAAATGGTTTCGCGGCGGACAAGAATTATCGGGGGGACAGTGGCAAAAAATCGCTTTGTCTCGCGCTTTTATGCGAAATAAGGCAGATATTTTAGTTCTAGACGAACCCACAGCCGCTATGGATGCGGAAGCAGAGTTTCAAATTTTTGAACGTTTGCGATCGCTAACTCAAAATCAGATGGCAATTCTGATTTCCCACCGCTTTTCTACCGTGAGAATGGCAGACAAAATTATGGTTTTATCTGGTGGGAAAGTGGTAGAACAGGGAACTCACGAAGAATTATTGCAGGCGGGAGGACGCTATGCTCATTTGTTTCGCCTGCAAGCAGCGGGGTATCAGTGAGTAAGTCAAAAGTGAAAAGTTAAAAGTCAAAATTGTGTGGGGTGGGCAATGCCCACCTTACTATCACAGTACTTTTTTAAATCAATCAAACCAACCAATATCTTTATCTGAAAATGTAGATGATGACATGTCAGGTAAAGAGTAGGATTGTACTGGTCTAGCTAAGGCAGAACTAACGGGTTTAGAGTTAGATTTAGAGGTTGTTTTGGAGCTAGATTTAGTGTTTGTTTCTGTCAGTTTCAAGATTGTTTCTTTGGCTTGGTCGAGTTCTGCTTGCAACTTTTCAACTTTTTCGACTAAAGTTTTTTGGTCTTGGAGTTGCGATCGCAACTCCTGATTCTCGGTTTGGGCAGCTTCTAGTGCTGCTTGTATGTCTTTCACTGTGGTTTCCAGTTCGGCTTTAGTGGGACTGGTACGGCGATGATTTGTGGCAGATTCAGAATTTGTCTCTTCTGAAGTGGGTTCCTCCACAACAAGTTTTGCTTCTACCGTAATCTCCTGCGGTTCGGCAGATTTTTGCGCCTCTTCTTTCAATAAATCGGATAGATTTTTTCTCACCATAACTTCCTCCAATCCCTCTCCATTTCGTCGGCGACTTTACGGTAATCTAATTGTGCCTCTTTTGCGTGCTTTCCTCGCCACTGGACGATTGGCACGCCATCTAAAGCTGCTCGTTCGTGGGCTTTATAGGCGCGGATGACAGTCTTGCAAGCTGGAATACCGAGTTCTTTAAGGGTGTTTTGAGCTGCTTGCGCGTCCGTCCAACTACGAGGATCGACTCGCGTTAAGAGGACGCGATGGGCTACCCCTGATGGTACGACTGCACGTCTGACTGTCTCAACTAGGATAGCTAAATCCATCGGTGCTGGCGGCGTTGGTAACAATAAATAATCTGCCGCTGCGATCGCTGCTGCCAATGATTCCGAGTTGAGCGCTGGTGGTGTATCGACGACGACGAGTTCGTATTCGTCTACCCGCTTCAATTTGCCCAATAGTAAGGGATCGGTTTCCTGTACTAAATCGAAACCCATTTTTTGTTCGCCGCGATCGACCCACCAAGATAAACTGCCTTGAACGTCAGCATCGACCGCTAAGACTTTGTAATGCTCGGCAAGAATTCCTGCCAAAGCCATACTTGTTGTGGTTTTACCCACGCCACCTTTACCATTCGCCACAACAATTATCTTGGGTTGCCGAGCCATTGCGCATCTTTCTAGGGACAAGAATAGATTACCAAATCCGCGTCCCTAAAATGTTTTAATTCACAGGGAGCAGGGTGTGGGGAGAATTCGGAATTCGGAATTCGGAATTCGGAATTAGTTGTGACTTGCTCCCTCAGCTCTCTTCTGCTCCCTCAGTCAGCTCTCTTCTCCCTGCTTCCGATTACGGCGATAGATGCCAAAAAGCGATTGTCTTGTCTGCACTACCACTAACTAGAGTTTGTCCGTCGCGGCTGAAAGCAACAGACCAAACCGGAGCTGAATGTCCTCTCAGGGTAGCTAGTGTCTCTCCTGTAGTCAAGTTCCATACTCGAATAGTCTTGTCATCGCTGCCCGTAGCAATTTTTTGACCGTCTGGGCTGAAGGTGACAAAATTGACATCAGCTGAATGTCCCGTCAAGGTGCGTATTTCTCGTCCCGTGTTGGGATTCCAAATTTTGATCGAGCGATCGTCACTGACGCTTGCCAGTTCTTGACCAGTTGGACTAAAAGCGAGGGAGTTAACATCGCCTGTATGCCCTCTGAGGGTGAAAATTTCCTGTCCTGTATTGAAATTCCAGATTTTGATCGTTCTATCTGTACTACTGCTGGCAAGCCTTAAACCATCTGGGCTAATGGCAACGGACAAAACTTCAGCAGCATGACCCCTCAAAGTCCGAAGTTCCTCTCCTGTCTTGAAGTTCCAGATTTTAATTGTTTTGTCATAACTCCCACTAGCAAATTTTTGACCGTCTGGGCTAATGGCAACGGTATCAACATAGCTAGCATGACCCTTGAGGCTACGAAGTTCCCGTCCCGTATTCAAGTTCCAAACTTTGACTGTATTATCCTTACTGCCACTGACTAGAGTTTGACTATCTGGGCTAATGGCGACAGAGTAAACCCAGTTGGTATGACCTTTAAGGGTGTTGAGTTCTCGGCGATCGCTAAAATTCCAAATTTTAATCGTTTTGTCGTCGCTACCACTAGCAAACTTCTGTCCGTCTGGACTGAAATCAATCGTATTAACTTCCCCAGTATGCCCTGCGATCGTGGAGATTCGATTGAGATACCAATAACCATATCCCAGCAATCCTAGTAGCAGGATAACACCCCCCACTAGCAGTCGCTTCTGCAACCGTTGGAGAGGAACAAGCGTGGGCAGCGCTTGAGTACGATCGCGCTTGAGTTGCAGTCGCTTTCCCTGACTCGAAGGCTGTCCTATAGGGTTAGAATCTGCCTTGATGCTACTAATTTCGCTTGATGGTAGTTGGGTTTCGATTGTCGCTGGGTCAACAGATAACTGGATGCGATCGCTAAAGTCTCGCAGCACTTCATCAGCATGTTGATAGCGCTGGAGAAAGTCTTTTTGCAGCAACTTGTCTAGAACTCGCTCTAATTTTTGACTAATTGGCGTTTTAAGATATTGTCGCCAGTCTGTCACCCAGCTGTAGCCTTTTTCCGTCCACAGTTGAGATGGATGGATCTGGGTCAGCAGATAAAAGCAAGTTACGCCTAAACTGTAGAGATCGCTAGCTGGATAGGCATCCCCAATATTCATTTGTTCTAGCGAGGCATAACCAAAGGAGCCGATGCTTGTTCCTGGGCTAGCGATCGCCGTTGCCGATAATTGCTTGGAAACGCCAAAATCGATCAGAACTGGTTTACCGTCACTCTGACGGCGAATGATGTTTTCTGGCTTGAGATCCCGATGAATCACATGATGGGCGTGGATAAACTGGAGAACTGGCAATAAGTCACTCAACAGTTGCCAAATTTTTTCTTCGCTAAATATCCCTTGTTGCTCGACTTCCTGCTGCAAAGTTTGCCCTACAATCAACTGCTGTACCAGATACAGGTAGTTATCCTGTTCAAAGTAGGCGTATAACGCCGGAATCTGCGGATGTTCCCCTAACTGTTGTAGGCGCTGTGCCTCTTCCTGAAACAGCTCATTTGCCTTTTGCCAAGCTTTGGTTCCTGGAAATTGCGATACCAATTGCTTGACAACACACGGTTCATTTAGCTTGTCTGTATCCTCTGCCAAAAAAGTTCTACCAAACCCGCCGCTTCCCAACTGGCGGACGATCTGATAGCGATAGCGCAGCAGCGGCTGAATTTCTTTGCCGCAACTGTGGCAGAAGGGCGTTCCTTTGGGATTCAAAGGCTTCTGGCAACTAGGGTTGAGGCAGTAACTCATAATCAGCCGTTAACCAACCGTTGGGTATTATGATAAGTCGTTTCTATAGCTTATTTATACCGCTTATTGAAACCGCTCTCAGCAGAGCGATCGCCCTTGCAGCTCGAAAGACTTTTTCATCATGCTCGATTCAGCGCTAAATTTCACCTATTTTCATTTTATTGAATATATACTGATTTATTCTATTGAATGGTATGTCAGTTTGGATATGTTAACATTTCTTTTTCCTAGCGATTATTTTAATCCGAAAAAAATCGATGAAGCCTATCTTGCTCAAGCTGTATGTTTGTCAAACAGTCGATAGCGATTTAGAAAGAGAATTGAGCAATTTAGGCTGGGAATGTTTCTTTATTAAAGATTACGTCAAATCTCTCAAAACTTCAATTGGCTCAACGATTGAAAAACCTTCAGATATTAAAACAGTTGTGAGTGAAATGCAAAAGTTTCGTGGCACAATTGAAGGTGGTGTTTGTGTTCGACGAGTTGAAGATTTTATATCGGATTCCGAGCGGCGTTACTTTGTTATTAATGGTAGAGTGTTTGCTGCCAATTCAGAAAAGAAAATTCCAACTATTGTAGAAGAATGTGCGAAAAGAATTAATAGTAAGTTTTTCTCCGTAGATGTGATAAAACGTAGAGACGGAGTTAAACGCATTGTTGAAATTGGCGACGGGCAAGTTTCAGATCTTGTAGGATGGACAACGGAACGTTTTGCTGAGATTTGGTTAGATGAATGCTAAGATTTTAGTAACGGTAAACAATTATCTGACCTACAATTTATGTCTCTCTGTCCATGAAACAAATAAAGCAGTTTACAGGAATTATTGAACGGGAAGAAAATGGATACGTTTCTTTGTGTCCAGAGCTGGATATTGCCAGTCAAGGTAGTATAGTTGAGGAAGCAAGAAATAATTTAATTGAAGCATTAGAATTATTTTTTGAAACAGCAGAACCTACTGAAATAGAAACTCGATTGCATGGTGAAGTATTTATCACTAGGTTGGAGGTTGCGATTGGGTAGGCTGCGAGTTCTCTCCGCTCAAGAAGTTTGTCAAATTCTCGAACAATTTGGGTTTATTAAAGTTCGGCAGCGTGGCAGTCATATTATCATGCAAAAGCGAACCGAAGATACAACAATTACTGTTCCCGTGCCGAACTAGTCGGAGATACGTATAGGTACTCTGCAATCTATTATTCGGCAGTCAGGATTACCTCGCTCTCTATTTGAGGAGCAATAATAGCGCTCAATTCCGGTGATTATTAGTATATTGAATTCTCGCTCCTGCCCACTGCAATTTCTCGCGTAAAGTTTGGTAATAAGAATAGTTTTCTCGCAAAATAATGAACTTAGCGTCGCAATCTGCCATTTGAATATCAACTCGCTGTCCGGGCCAAATTGCAGTTGCTAAAACACTATCCATCCATAATTTAGTATTCAGTTCATAGTCGCCTAAAGCCCACACGCTGACGACGGAACCAGGTGGTAAAACAATCGGTCGGCTGGAAAGGCTCATCGGACAGATGGGAGTCACGGTAATCGCTTTCATCCCGTCATGAACGATGGGTCCATTGGCGGAAATGGTGTAGCCTGTGGAACCAGTGGGAGTCGCAATAATTAACCCATCACCCTGATATTGATCGACCACTTCCCCGTCAATTTCCATTTCTAGAATAGAGGTGATCGAGCGGTCAGCAGATGCGGGTTTTATACACATTTCATTTAATGCTAAAAAGCGATCGCTAACTCTTTCTATCTGCGAGCGATTGCCTTCATAAAGTCCCGCTTGTAACATCATCCGCCGCTGAACCGCGTATCTATCCTCTAACAGGCGATCCCAGACTTGTTCTGAATCTTTAAAACTCTCAAATGACTCGGTTAAAAAACCTAAATTTCCACCCACATTGACAGCTAAAATAGGGATTCCCTCAGCAGCTAAGTGCCTTGCAGCTGTGAGTACCGTGCCATCGCCTCCTAGAACTATCGCTAGGTCGATTGGTGCAACTGCTGAGGCGAGAAATACTGGATAAGGATTGTCTTTGGGACCGCTCGGACCCATCAGTATTCTACAGCCACGGTCTTCTAACTGCTGGGCGCAAATTTCTGCCCAGCGGCGACTGAGGGAATCTCCTGCTTTATGAGCGATGATGACTTGCTTTAACTGCACTCAACTACCACTTTAGTAGATTGAATTGCTCCATATCAATTGTGTCGCGGTTACGGTAAATCGCTAACACAATTGCTAATCCTACAGCTGCTTCAGCCGCAGCAACGGTAATGACAAATACAGTAAAGACCTGACCCTTAATTGCTTGTGAATCTAAAAAGTTAGAAAATGCCATCAAGTTTAAATTTACGGCATTGAGTAACAATTCAATTGACATCAATACGCGGATGGCGTTGCGACTGGTAATCAAGCCGTAGATCCCAATACAAAATAGGGCGGCGGCGAGAATGAGAAAGTACTGGAGTTGCATTGATTTCTTGGCTTGCGAGTATCTAAATCTAAGAGTTGCCTTTGGCTTGCTTGTCTTTACTTAAATTGCTGGTGCGATCGCCCGACACGGTAATGAGTTCGCGCGGACGTTCTGGCAATGTCAATACGGGTTGTTCTTTACGAGGCGAAATTATTTGTTCTGGCAAAAATTCCCGCCGCGCTAAAATAATTGCCCCTACCATTGCCATTAATAACAAAACTGAAGCCAGTTCAAACGGTAGCAAGAAGTCGCTGAAGAAATGTTGTCCAATCGAGACGATGGAATTATTACCAGGTGTCACGCCAGTAGAATATACCCAAGGCGTTGCCAGCACCATCGTACTTAACAGCGCGAATAATCCCAAACTGACGATCGCAGTTAATGTCGGGCGTACCCAAGCATTCCGTAGCGGGGCGAAATCCTCGCGCTTATTCACCAACATAATCGCGAATAGGATCAGTACGTTCACCGCTCCGACATAAATCAGCACCTGAGCCGTGGCGACAAAATCAGCATTCAGCAACAAGTACATTCCCGCAATACTGATAAATACCCCTGCTAATAAAAAAGCAGAGTAGACGATATTGGACAGCAGCACCACTCCCAAGGCTGCCCCAATCATCATCGCTGCTAAGATGCCAAACGAAACAATCTGTACCCCTTGTGCTATGTTCACAACTCTTTATCCTTTGCAAATTGGTAATTGGTAATTGGTAATTGGTAATTGGTAGTTGGTTGTCGTTAGAAGTCGATCTTTTTTGACTTTTAGCTTTTGACTTTTGATTCCCTTACCCATTACCTATTACCCGTTACCTACTGAGCAGTCTGTTCTTCTTGCTTGACAATTTCTTCTGGTAGCATACCAGCTCGTTTGGCATCTGCTGGCAGATCGTGCGGGTCGAGTACGCCTTTGGGCAAGTAAACGAGTTCCCGCAGTGGCGTAACCATTGGATCTTGGGTAACTTTATACGGTAAGCGACCTAGAGCTACGTTATCGTAGTTGAGTTCGTGGCGATCGTAAGTACAGAGGTCGTATTCTTCTGTCATGGATAGACAGTTTGTCGGGCAGTATTCCACGCAGTTACCGCAGAAAATACAAACACCAAAATCAATACTGTAGTGATTGAGTTTTTTCTTTTTCGATGGTTTGTCAAATTCCCAATCGACTACAGGTAGGTTAATCGGACAAACACGAACGCACACTTCACAAGCAATACACTTATCAAATTCAAAGTGAATTCTGCCGCGAAAGCGTTCCGAGGGAATCAGTCTTTCGTAGGGGTACTGAACTGTAATCGGTCGCCGCTGCATGTGGTCGAAGGTTACTGCTAGCCCTTGACCGATATAGCGAGCTGCTTGAACTGATTCTTTGGCATAATCGCCAATTTGCTTGAGAAATTTCAACATGGTACTGTGGTGTTTCTCTCTTTTAAGGTCATAGGCAATTGGTAATTGGTAGTTGGTAATTGGTAGTCGATCGCCAATTACCCATTACCCATTACCCGCCGAAGGCAAAGGGAAAAGCTAACTTCAGTGCTGCGGTCAAAAGTAAATTAACTAGACTTACAGGCAGCAAAAACTTCCATCCTAAGTCTAATAACTGATCGATCCTTACTCTGGGTACTGTCCAGCGCAGTAGGATGGCGATAAAGACGAGGAAATAAGCTTTGAGTAGTGTCATCGTGATGCCTAAAGCAGCATCTACTACTTGCAACCAAGAGCTATCTCTGCTCACTCCTACCCAATCAGCAAGAATGTCTAGGGGAATGGGAAATTCCCAGCCACCGAGGTATAAAATAGCTACCATTAAGGCAGAAAGGACAAGGTTAACATAGGAACCCAAGTAGAACAAACCGAATTTCATGCCAGCGTATTCAGTTTGATATCCCGCCACCAGTTCTTCTTCTGCTTCTGGTAAGTCAAAGGGCATCCGTTCGCATTCTGCTAAAGCTGCAATCCAGAAAATGACAAAACCAAGCGGCTGTCGCCATACGTTCCAGCCTAAAATACCGTAGCCCGATTGCTGTTCCACAATGTCGATGGTGCTGAGGCTGTTAGACATCATGACAACCGCCAGCACTGATAGGGCAAGGGGAACTTCGTAGCTAATTGACTGCGCTGCTGCTCGTAAACCTCCGAGTAGGGAGTATTTATTATTGGAGGAATAGCCTGCCATCAGCAAACCAATCGGCTGAATGCTCGACAACGAAATCCATAAGAAAACTCCCATCCCTACATTAGTAATTACCAAGTTCTGTCCGAACGGCACGATTAAATAAGACAGAAACACGGGAATGACAACAATGATGGGTCCGAGGGTAAATAGTAGCGAATCTGATTTGGCTGGAACCACATCTTCCTTGAAGACCAGTTTCAAACCGTCAGCTACAGGAGCTAGTAAACCAAATGGACCGATATATTCAGGACCAATTCGCTGTTGCGCGGCAGCAGAAATTTTCCGCTCCAACCACACGCATACCAACACCCCCACTGTCGAGCCAATAATCATTAAAATCATCGGCAGTGGCATCCATATGACTTTGGCTACATCCGCAGGTAGTCCCAAATCCATTAGGGTTTCAATAAAAGTACCTTGCAGGTCTATTCCTGAATTCATGCTTTGCACTCAGTAAGCAGTGAGTAGTGAGTAGTGAAGCAGCGGGCGCAGAAAAAACCTCTGCGATATTAGCTGCGTAGTAGTGAGTGGTGAGTAGTGAGTAGTGGAAACACTAGGCTCATTTCTCACTCTTTACTCCTCTTCATGAAGATTTTTTTAACATTACACTGCCTAGTATATCGTTCGCTGGCTCACAGCAAAGCAGAGTACTTGAGAAGTTGTACTTATACTTGTATTCGAGGTTTGTCTATAGTTAGGTAATTGGTGATTGGATAGTGGCTGGTGGCTGGTGGCTAGCAGAGTCAGCTTTTTATGTCTACTCACCAGTCACTAACCACTAGTCACTCCTCACGACTCACTGTCTCAAATGCACTGGAGTATAGGAGACATCGTGATGACCGTTGTAAACTTGAGTGGGACGATAAATGCGGTTTTGGACGAGCTGTTCTTTCCAGTGAGCTAGCCAACCTGCTACGCGGGCGATCGCAAATACGGGCGTAAATAAGTCCGTAGGGATACCCATCTTTCTGTATACCAAGCCAGAGTAAAAATCAACGTTAGGATAGATGCCTTTCCCGCCCAGTTTTTCTGCTACGGCATGTTCTAACTCTACGGCGATGTCATAGTATTTGTCGTAGCCGAATTTTTCAAATAACTGCTCTGCCAATTTTTGTAAAATGGTTGCTCGCGGGTCTTTCACCTTGTAGACTCGATGACCGAAGCCCATGATCTTAGCTTTGCGCTGCATACAGTCCTCTAAGTAAGGACGGACATTTTCTACCGAGCCAATTTCTTCTAGCATCGTAATCACTTCCTCATTGGCTCCTCCATGTAGCGGTCCGCCGAGAGTACCAACTGCTGAAGCGACTACAGCGTAAGGATCGGTTAGCGTTGAAGCCGTTACCCGTGCCGAAAACGTGGAAGCGTTCATCGTATGTTCGGCATGGAGAATTAAGCAAACATCAAAGATCCGTGCAGCTAATGGGTCTGGTTCCCGTTCGTTGAGCATGTAGAGAAAGTTTGCGGAGTAATCCAAGCCGTCATGGGGGCGCACGGGGTCGTTGCCATTCCGCATCAACTGAAACGCTGCGATCATCGTCGGTACTGTTGCTAGTAGCCGCACGACGGCATCTCTGACATATACGGGGTTCTCTAAGTCGCGTTTAGAATAGAACAAGCCTAATGCCGCTGCTGAGGCTTGTAGTGCATCCATCGGATGACCGCTTTCAGGAAAGCTTTTCATCATATCCCGAATGCGATACTTAATTCGCCGATGATGTCTCACCTCATGCTCGAATTCCTCTAACTCTTGCTGAGTTGGAAGTTCACCCCAAATTAAGAGGTAGGCAGTTTCTAAAAAGTTACTTTTTTCGGCTAACTCTTCGATGCGGATGCCGCGATACTCCAGTATCCCTTGTTGTCCGTTGACAAAGCTGATACCGGATTGGGCGGCAGGGATGCCTTCTAGACCTGGTCTAAATTCGCAAACGGACATAGCTACACTGGCTGCATAGAAAAGACAATACTCAAGCTAACTTACCAAAAACTTGCCTTGTGTAGTTAGTTTTACCAGAATTATATGCTATCTAGAGCAGAAACTTCGGTGGAGCTAGCCAAAACAGTTGGCTTCGACCCACGGGAGAGTTGACTTTTGGTAAGTTAATACCAATGATACCTGCTTTTCTCAGAACTAGGGCAGCAGAGTCATCATCCAGAGAATTTTCAGCAAATGCTAACTCTTGTTTGAGTTTTCCCCAAATCAGCATTTCTGCCCATTGTCCCAAATCTGGTTCGTGACCGACTAAAGCTAGTTGAGTATCAGTAGCCAGCATTTGCTTTTGTTCTAGCCAGCTTAACCACAGACGAAAATCTCCTTCTGGAGACAGGTGGCTAGATTCTTCAATTTGAGAACTTAATGCACAAGTTTGCAAAATTTCTGCCGTTTGCCTTGCTCTAGCGAGGGGACTGGTCAAAATTAGCTCAAATCGCAAGCCGAGTTCGTAGAGGCGTTTTGCTACTTGTTGGGTTTTTTCCCGCCCTTTGGCTGTCAATACCCGTTTTTCATCCTCCACATCAGGACTTCTTTCTTCAGCAATACCGTGACGGATTAAATACAATTCCATAATACGATTTTAGATTTTGGATTATGGAATTGGTAATGGGTCACTGGTCACTGGTCACTGGTCACTGGTCACTGGTCACTGGTCACTGGTCACTGGTCACTGGTCACTGGTCACTGAAAAAGCCCCTATTCAGTCTGAATCGGACTATCTTGTGGGTTGACCAGTCGTTGAAGCTTCTGCTTGATTTGAGCGTCGAAGACTTCCCATTTCATTTTGGCGTACGCAGAAATTTCATTACTGCCAGATAAGAAGCCCATCGGAATTTCAAAGCCACCCGCGCCGCTACGTCCGCCGCCGAAGAAGCGTCCTTGATTGTCTTGTCCGAAAGCTTCTTTGAGAAATTCGTCGGGGTCTAGGGTAAGTTTGGTGGTACGTAGCGACCCAATGACAACTTCTAGTTCTTCATCTTCGTCGTGAACGATACCATAAACGACAGCCGTGTGGACGTTTTCTTCTGTCACTAAAAAGTCAGCTGCTTGAGGAATAGCATCGCGGTCGTCATAACGTAGGTATCCCACACCTGCAATAGAAAAGTTATTTTGAACTATACGATTTTTCAGCGATCGCTCGATCACATCCATCACCCGTTTGGAGCGATTGGTCTGCAATACGGCTTTGAGCAATTGGTAATCGTAAAATCGACTCAAAAAGCCTGCTGCCTGAAAATCCTCTTCTTGTGCTTGCATCAAGCTGCTGGTGTCGGAACGCAAGCCGTGCATCAAGGCAGTGGCGCATTTGACGTGTTGTCCGACGCTACTATCGAGTACCAGTAACCCTGTTTGCAAGTACTGGGTCAAAATCGTGGCTGTGGCGCGAACGTTGGGACGAATATCGGCAAACTCTGGCTTGAGTTCTCCTTGCAGGCTGTGATGGTCAATGACCGATATGAGTGGCAAACCTGCTTCTAAAACGAGCGAGAGCAGTTGACTTGTCGTCCCTTGGTTGTCAACTAGCACGTAACCTTTATAACCAGATAAGTCTTTGCTTTTAGCTGTTTGAACTGGTAGGCGCTGCGCTGGTAGTCCCGTTAGTTTGACTAAAGCAATATTCTCTTGATGGCTCAAGGTTCCGGCATAAACGATGTCGCACTGCAAATCATATTGCTGCGCGATGAGTTGGTACGCCCACGCCGACGAAAGAGCATCGGGGTCGGGGAAGTCTTGCAATAAGACTAAATGTCGTTCGTGCTGATGTCGCTCTAAAACTTGCCGCAATGCTTCCACTTTTGACGTGGTGGAAGAACCATTGTTGTTGCGTCCAACTGGTTGAGTCCCAGAATCGCCGGACAAGGGAGCGAGAGATGGTTCTTGGGTTGCGACCGCAGATCCCATATCTATCTCAACTTCTTCAACAGAAGACTCGCTATTGGAAGTGGAAGGCAGACTATTAAGCTGCTTGAACGAGTTCAAGGGCATAAATACTATCGTATGCGTGTGAAGCGAAAATTGTGGTCAAAAATGTTACTATTACTCGATAAACTGTATCAGCCTCATCGCACAGTGACTGCAATTTTTTACTGCAATTATTTTAGGCATCAACGGTTATGCTACTCAATCCGGCGCTGGGATGAAATACAAATTCTATTTCTCATCATAGCTCTATAGCAACTATTCAGCCAGAGGTCGATTAAAGACCGATGACATACTTTTGCCACTCATCATGCAGACCGCTCTTGAGATGCTTGGTGACTTCAAAGTAGAGGCTGCTGTAGGGCTTGCGCGGCGGATGGCGCAGATGCATGTGTGCCTCAGATGGAGTGCGGCTACCTTTCTTGACGTTGCAGCGGACGCACGCAGTAACGATGTTTTCCCAAGTATCCATCCCGCCACGCGATCGCGGTAGAACGTGATCTAACGTTAAATCCTCCCCGATGTAGCCGCAGTATTGACAACTGTGACTGTCTCGATGGAGGATATTACGTCTGGTAAGGGGAATTTCTTTGTAAGGGACGCGAACGTAGTGACGCAGGCGGATGACAGTCGGCAAGGGAAACTCGGCGTAAATGACTTTGCCGTTGTGTTCGACTTGCTCCGCTTTGCCTTTAATTAGCAATACAATTGCCCGTCGCCAGCTCGTGATGTTAATCGGCTCGTAAGAGGCGTTCAGGACTAATACCTTAGCCATTGAGTATCGCAGCAGCCAACTTTTTTACAAGATATTAACATAATTACTCATATTTGCGTCATTTGTCATTAATTAAGTGGTGAGTGGTGCGTGGTAAGAAAAAAGAAACAAAATTGTCCCATCTTGTGATAAAGCAAATATTTGCCTATATTTAGACCTGCTTTGAAAATTGAAAGTCCGAGGGATTCGGAATTAGCTGGTCACTGGTCACTGGTCACTGGTCACTGAAAACAAGAGGAGTGGGGATGCTGAGTCAGGAGCAGAGTGAGAAGACGGTTTTTAGTAATGATGTCGTGGGTGGATTGCGTCAAAGAGCCTGGGTGGAAATCAATTTAGGTGCTTTAGCCCATAACGTGCGGCAACTCAAGGGCTTGCTAGCGGCTAAAACAGCGTTAATGGCGGTTGTGAAGGCAGATGCTTACGGTCACGGAGCGGTGACGGTGGCACGTACAGCTTTGAATGCTGGAGCAAATTGGTTGGGTGTGGCAACTATACCGGAAGGAATTGAACTGCGCCAAGCAGGAATTGACGCGCCGATTTTGATTTTAGGTGCAACGTATACGCCGGAACAACTAAAGGCGATCGCCCACTGGCAACTTCAACCGACGCTGTGCGACCCCAAACAAGCTTTGGTCTTCTCTGAAACTTTGGCTGCGACTACGGGTGGTAATTTACCAGTTCATGTCAAACTCGATACGGGAATGTCTCGCCTTGGACCTCTGTGGGAACAAGCAACAGAGTTCGTGCAGCTAGTCCATTCTTTACCGCATTTGCAAATCGCTAGTATTTATTCTCACCTGGCAACGGCAGAAAACCCAGACCGCAGGATAATGCAGCAACAACAGCAGCGATTTGAAACGGCGATCGCACAGGTTCAAGCAGCTAGTATGTCTCTTCCATTGCTGCATTTAGCCAACTCAGCTGCTACTTTGACTAGCCCCGATCTACATTACGATTTGGTACGTGTGGGGTTAGCAATGTATGGACTCTACCCAGCAGCTCATCTCAGCAGTTCTGTCCAGTTGAAACCCGTACTGCAAGTCAAAGCGCGAATTACGCAGGTAAAAACTATCCCCCCCAATACAGGCGTGAGCTACGGACATCATTTTGCCAGCGATCGCGAACTCCGCTTGGCTGTGGTGGGAATTGGTTATGCTGATGGCGTACCGCGCAATCTCTCTAACCGCATGGAGGCTCTGATTTGCGGTCGGCGCATCCCCCAAATTGGTGCTATTACTATGGATCAGTTAATGCTAGATGTGACGGCAATTCCAGATGTAGCAGTTGGAGAAGTCGTCACTCTCCTCGGACAAGAAGGTAAAGAACAAATTACTGCTGATGATTGGGCAGCAGTCTTAAAAACAATTTCTTGGGAAATCCTCTGCGGCTTTAAGCACCGTCTGCCTCGGGTTGCTGTGAATAGGGAGCAGGGAGCAGGGAGCAGGGAGTAGGAAAAGAGTGACGAGTGGCAATTGGCAAGGAAATCATCCACTCACCACTCACCACTCACCACGCACCACTCATTACGCGCTAATAGCTTTTTTCTTCGTGGGTACGACGGTTGATGTTTCTGTCATCAGTTTGGTGTAAAGCTCGCCTAGTTGTTTGGCGACTCCTTCCCAACTAAACATATCTTCTACCCGTTGTCTTGCTGATGAGCCGAGGCGATTTCGGAAGGCAGTATCGCTCAAGATTCGGTCAATAGCAACAGCAAAGGCTGCATCATCTTTAGGTGGAGCGAGTAAACCTGTCTCTTCTGGGACGACAGTAAATTGCAATCCGCCGACATCGCTAGCCACCACTGGCGTACCGCTTGCCATTGCTTCAATGGCAACTAGACCAAATGGTTCGTAGTGACTGGGAACGACACAAACATCGGCAGCGGCGTAATAAACAGGTAGATCGACATCGCCTAGCCGTCCGGGGAAGGAGGTAAAATCGCTCATCCCTAATTCTTTGACAATACCTTCAATGCGATCGCGCTCGATGCCATCGCTTTGTCCTGGGCGGCTACCACCACCGATAATCAGTTTGATGTCTTCTTTGCCACGCAATTGCAACTGGGCAACTGCTCGCACTAAAGTTTCAATTCCCTTGCGCTCGTCAAATCGTCCGACATAAAAGACAACTTTGCTTTGTGGGGGAATTCCTAGCTGTTGTCTGGCAATTTTGCTGTCGATCGCGCCAAAGCGATGAATATCTGTACCGCAAGGAATAATGTCAATATTACCTTTGGTAGAGACATGCGATCGCATGTGTTCTTTTTCTTGCGGGCTAGTGGCAACAATTCGCTCTGCTGTTTCTAGTACCCTTTTTTCGACTTCCAACCGCTTCGAGGCAATCAGTGGTACGGTTGCAACCGACTTATATTTAATTGCGCCTAAAGAGTGATATGTATGGACTTGTTTGATGGATTGGGCTTTCTTCAATTCCATGCCCACCCAGCTAGAAATCCAGTAGTTGGTATGCACTAGAGGATATCGATAACCAGTTTGCTGTTGATACTGGAGGAATGCTTCGACAAACTCCGAGGCATAACCAAAAATATTGTCCCTCGGAACGAATTCCTCAGGACCAGCGGTTAAGCGAATTGTCCGACAATTCTCGCTATGTTCGACAATCTTTGCTTGTTCGGCGCTAGCTTTGCGGGTAAACATATCAACCTGCCATCCCAGTTTACCCAATGCTTCACCCACTTGGCGGACATAAACGTTCTGCCCTCCAGCTTCTTCTTTCCCAATCTCAATCGCAGGGTCGCCGTGGACTGAAATTAGGGCAATTCGCTTTTGATTTTTGTTGTTCATAGCTTTGTGGCTATTGAATTTGCACCGTAACAGGGGTGAATGTAAGGAGACTTTACAAAGGCTTCTGTCTTTACCCCTAAAGTTTATTAAGTTTAATTTACACAATACCACACGCGATCGCATCCTCTAGGTGGATGAATTGCCATGCATACAAATCTTCCTTAGGGATTATCCGCTCCAAAAGATAGATTTCTACTGTTACTTTTTATTGATGACAGTTAGGTATGTCAAAAAATATTTAAGAAAGGTTGCATGGCTGCAAGTTCTCTTTACCTAAAGCACAGCTTCAATTAGTTATTGTTGGCAAGAGTTAACTGACGAGCGAGTTTTTCTATGAAATTTAAGTATAAAAACAACTAAGTATACGAGCAAAACCTCCGGTTGATTTTGTATAATTTTTGACTTAACGTATAAGTTTATTTTCTATATAATATTTAAAAATTTAATTGAATACATTCAATATCCGACTTTTTCCATATGCCTCTAGAGCGATCGCTTAGCACATTTTTTCCCAGAAGATTCTGAGGCAAGGCTGAGTTCATGTCGCAGTCACTCTAACAACTAGAACGCCCACTCAGAGAGTATAGGGGGAGAGTAGGAGTGCAGATGAGAAACAGCTGACAACAACTATTCGCTAATCGTCAACCGCTAATTGCAAACAATCCTTGACTCCCAACACCTAACCCTCAATCAGATGCCTATCCATTAGTAGTTTGAGCTGCCAACATCTGTTTCAGCTTTTCTAGTTCAGAAGCCCAACGAGGATCGGGACGAATTCCCTCAGCATCAGACGAGCCTGTAGAAGTTCCGGCAGAACCACCACGACGAGGTTTTTTCCCACTACGCTTATTGCCACCGCTTTTTTCTGCGTTGCTACTAACAGGAGCATCTCCAGTGTTAGCACTACTAGCAACAGGGGCTTGGTCTTCCTCTTCTTGACCTTTGTTACGAGGCAACGCCTTCTCAATCTTTAGTGGCGTTTCCTTAAACATATAGCCGTTATATTTCTCGATGATTTCGTCTGCTTGCTCGTCATTATTGACAGTAACAAAACCAAAACCACGGCACTTTCCGGTCTTGCGGTCTTTAATGACTTTTGTAGTCACGTTACTACCCGCATCAGCAAAAACTGCTTGCAACTCTTGCCGATCGACTTCATCTTTTGGCAAATTACCAATGTATAAACGGACTGGCATGAAATGTACCTCTCAACTTGGATGCAATTAAGGTTGTTAACAAAATTTCTGACAGGAGGGTGAGGTGAATAGTGGCAAGAATCGCCGCAAACCGTCGCCAACTAACTTTTGCCTTAAACTGTCAACTTCTAAAATCCAATTCATTGTATTGGCAAAGACTGATAAGTTTATCATGCTACGGTACGATCTAAAAGCTTGACTGCGCAGTTTTGGCGGTTAGATCGCAACGGCGTTTGACTCCTGATGATATTTCCGATCGCCTGGAAAGTTGACACCATCTTCTAAAATATCACGGTTGACACTATAGATATTGTTTTCAAAATAGATTTGTGCTTATTGTCAGTTTTTTAACTTCGGATCGGGCTATTGAGTACAGAAATGCGATACCTGTCTCACTAACTCCTGAAATAAAAACCAGCCTGTGGCTGGTCTGGCTGTTGCTGTGTTGGAAGGAGAAAAACCTGACCCAAACTAACCGAAGCGTAAGACGTTAGGTCGCTTTAACTTGCAGCTAGATCTGGACTTTAGTTATTTATGTAAATAAATGTAACATAAACAACTAGGATTTTGCAATTAATCTTTACATTATTGGTTGGTAATTGGTAGTTGGTAATCGGTAATTGGTTGTTATTCTCCTCTGCTCCCTGCTCTCTGATAACTGATAGCTGATAATTAATAACTGCTTCCCTTTACAATCACGTACACGCCCCAAATTGTAGCGGCGATCGCACTGGCGATCGACCAACCCTGATGGCTGCTGGTACTGGTTTTACCGGCTTGAGTTCGTAAAATTTCAATATCGATCCAAGCCGTAGCCCCACGGCGGAACCAGCCTGTTAAAATAACATGCCTTCCAATTAAATCGGTAGGGTCGGTAGAGGGTCTAAGCAAAAGACAGCCGAGGGGTCCCAGCCAAGAAGCATGATGCAGCTTGACTAAGCCAGTTGGTAAATGCAGCAGTAAATCTTGTCCGAACCAGTTGCCAATACCGCGCCGTCCTAACAACTTACCTTGGAGGCGGAGAGGCTGCGGGACAACTGGTAATAAATCGGGATTAGACAACAGCTCGGCAAGATTGGGACGATTTAGCAAGCTGGTAGACTTTGTTTCTGGAAATAAAGCATTTAGCCGCAGAAAAATACCGAGGCTCAAGCCAATCGCCAAGCTACCGCGCACGATCCACCAATCACCCCACATCCACGCTAAGTAAGGATTACCCAACCAGTAACCGCCGAGCCATCCAATTAGCCACATAAAACTGCTAAAAGCAGCACCGAGGAGAACTCCTAAGTAAGGAGAAACTTGTAATAATAGCGAGTCGTGAAGAAAGAAGGGTGTGGGGTGTGGTGCGCGATCGTTCTCCTCTAGCTTCCTTGTCCCCCTTGTCCCCCAACGACTCCCGACTCCCGACTCCCGACTCATTCGTAAATTTAATTCAGTATCCAAGCGCCAAAAGTGGGCAATTTGATTCAGCCGTTGGAGGCGATCGCCCATTGAGGGATGAGCTTGGTTGATGCTAAGCCAGTAGCGCAAAGGATTCGTGCAGTCCCAGGCTAAAGCTACTTCTAATTCGGGTAATGAATGTAGGTTACTCAGGGCGATCGCTTGTTTGTAACTGATAATTGTGGGTAAGTCCCAACCTTCTAGCAACCAACTGGTATGTCCTTGCTGTTGAATATCTTGAGCCACACCACGGGCAATTTTGAGTATGGCGCGACTGAGGGCGTTAGGATTGCCAGTTAATTCTGCGGCATGGCGATCGCTGTAGTATATGCGTAACTGAGAGAGCCAAAACGCTGGTAAACGCAGAAGCAACCAAAGTCCATAAGCAAAGTTAGCGGCGATCGCGATAAAAGCTTGGAGAGTTTTATTCGATATCTTGTTGCCCCACTGCGATAACTGGGAATAGGTTATGTAGGGTAACTGAGTAACTAATAAAAATAGAGATAAAACGATAAAATCCCAATTAGCTATCTGCCCTAATTGTGTTGCATAGATAGCGGCAATTTCATCATCTGCGAGTTGCTCTAGCAGACCTTGACTTACGACTATTCTTGCCGTGCGGCGCAGGTTGCCATAAGTGAAAATAAGCGGCACGGCTGTAGGTAACAGACGTAACTGAGGTAAACGACAGTGGTGCTGCCGACTAAAGCGCTGTAGCAGCCTGCTAGCTTCTGGGCTGGAAATTGCCAAAGTTTCCAGAGATAGGTGTTGAAGCCCGTGCCACCATCTCAGTAACCCATCTAAAAACCAAGGAGATAGAGCTAGCAACAGCACTAATACGAATACGATCTTGGTAGTATGGTCGTGATAGAACGGCTGAAACGGTTCTAGATAGGGGAGTTTTACCAATAAATCGTTAGTCAATCCCATCGCCAACTCAATGAGTTGTTGGATCGACCAAAATAGAGCGATCGCGCTACCGCACTGTAACAACCAAAATGGAATCAAATTAATAGTTGGTAATGGCTGCCAGCGTTGCGCTCTTGGTGCTTGCTTGAATTGGAGAAAAGTGGCTGGTGACTGGTGGCTGGTGGCTAGAATTGCTCCCTCTGCTCCTAGTCTCATAGTCTCCTCTGCTCTTCTGCTTAGAAACTCCCTCAGCTCTTCGATTTGGAGATTGCTGCTTTGCGCTAAGAGTCGGCAAAGGGAGAGCAGGTATTTGATATTGCTACTAGAAGTTGCTGGCTGAGTTTGTTGCTCGGCGATGGAAATATTTTCTGTCTGACAGAGGATTTCTAAATGAGCGATCGCCCCTTGATAGTCTTCTTGTTGGAGTGCTGTTTTTGTTGCTTCTAGCAACATTTCAGGATCGCCAGTCATAGCCATAAACCATAAACTTTCTTGCTTTCACCGATCGCCAATACCTTCAGAACTTACGCAGCCGATCCCCCAAACCCCCTTAAAAAGGGGCTTAAAGTCCCCTTTTTAAGGGGGGAGCCAGGGGGGATCGAGATCTCAGATTTTCTTGTGCGTAACTCCTGACCTTATCGCCACCGATTCTGGCACAATCAGCTAGATATGAGTAGAAAGTGAGTCGCGAGTAGCGAAGAAAAGGGTGTGGGGACAAGTCACAAGTCAGAACCATCTAGCCACCAGCCACCAACCACTAGCCACTCACCCGACTCCCGACTCCCGACTTCTAGCTAACAACATTTGCCATATCTCTGTAGCAGCACGATCGCCTACGCCTGTTTCTCCTAGAAGCGATCGCATTTGCTGATAGTCTGTTAAAACTTGGTGGCGGCGAGTTGGGTTGAGCAGCAATTCTAAAGCTTGTTGGGTAATATTTTCCGGTGTGGCTCGATCTTGAAGTAACTCTGGGACGATCTCGCGATCGACAACTAAGTTCGGTGGCGAAATCAAGGGTAAGTTAATTTTGAGGAGATTGCGGGCAATCCACGCTGTAAACCGACTGACGCGATAAATTACGACTTGCGGCACGTCTAACAAGGCAATTTCTAGATTGACCGTACCAGATTTAGTAATTGCTAAATCAGCTGCCGCGATCGCCTCTAAAGTTTGACCGGAAAGTATAGTTGCTTGTAAGCCGTAATCTTTTACTGCTTGGGCGATCGGTTGGCGATAGATTTCTAAAGATAGGGGAATCCAAAAACTTACTTGTGGTAGTTTTGCCTGAATTGCTTTTGCTGCTTGAAACATTGCTGGCAGCAGATATTTTAATTCTTGGTGACGAGAGGCAGGAATTAACGCTACGCTCAGAGCCTCTGGTGCAATACCTAGCTTAGCCCTTGCTACTTCGCGACTAGGTGCTGCCTGCACGCGATCGAGTAGAGGATGCCCTACCCAAGTAACTGACACGCCCAAGCGTTCAAAATAACTGGCTTCTGCGGGAAATATTGCCAACAACCGATCCGTCATCTTGACTAAGCGATCGATTTCTCCCCGATTAGACCACCAGACCCACATTTGGGGAGCAATAAAATACACGATTGGAACTTGGGGAAAAGTTCGTCGGATGTAGCTGCCTAAAGCCAAATTGGGTCCGGCATAGTCTATGAGTACGACAAGATCGGGGGGATGTTGTTGAAGATATTGTTTAGTTTGACTTTGAATTTTGAGGGTAGGTAAGACAAATGGAATTGCTTCCCAGACAGTACCAACAGAGCCAATGCTAGCAGTATTAGCCAAAAGACGAGCGCCGGATGCTGCCATGCGATCGCCTCCCAAGGCAACAATTTCTAGAGGCAGATTGCGATCGCGGCTTTGACGGTGCAATGCTTCTACAAGTAAAGCTCCTTGAAGATCGCCCGAAACTTCGCCCGTACTAATGAAAATTCTGTAGTCATTTGTCATTCGTCATTTGTCATTTGATAAGTTGTTGGTTGTTGGTTGTCAATTGTGTTTTAACTTTTGACTTTTGACTTTTGACTTTTGACTTTGCCTAACATATTTCCTCGTCACTGTTAGGCAATTGTCGCCCAGGAATGGAACCGCGCCTAGGTTTGATTTGGGACATTCGCAGAAATTGCAACAGATGCTGTACGTGTTCGTTATCTGCAATTAGCTCTAATTGTTCCAAAGCTTGACTGAGAGTGAGATCGGAACGATAAAGAATGCGAAAAGCTTTTTTCAAGGAACGATAGACTTGTCCTTGTTCTGCTTGGGCAATACCTGCGCGTTTAATGCCTACAATGTTAAGCGATCGCACTCGTGCGGGATTGCCTTCTACTAACATATAGGGTGGCACGTCCCTAGCGATACGACTCATACCACCCACCATTGCTAGTTTTCCGATATGCACGAATTGATGTACGCCCAAAACGCCGCTGATTGTGGCGCGTGATTCAATATGGATGTGTCCGGCTAGAGCCACACCATTGGCGATCGTCACAGAGTCTTCAATGATACAGTTATGACCTACATGAGCATAAGCCATTAATAAGTTATTGTTACCAATAATCGTAGTTTCTCCCGTGCGAGTGGCGCGATTAATGGTGACATACTCGCGGATACGATTGCCATCACCAATTTTTACCATTGAGGAACCGCCATCGTACTTAAGGTCTTGTGGTTCTAGTCCAATTGCCGCTCCCGGAAAAATTTGATTTCTCGCCCCAATTTCTGTTGGTCCCTCCAACACAACATGAGCGCCAATGGTAGTTTCGGGACCAACTTTGACTTCCCGACCAATAACCGCGTAGGGACCTACCTCTACGGTCGGGTGTAGTTCTGCTCCTGGATGGATTGCAGCAGTATGATGAATGAGTGTTTTCAAGGATGCATCTCCAATCGAGGCGCTAGAAAATCAGTTGTCAGTTATCAGTTATCAGTGTAGAGACGTTACATGTAACGTCTCTACAAAGTTATCAGCGATCGATGAGTGGTGAGTGGTGCGTAAATCGCTTCTGACATTTGACTTTTGACCTTTGACTTCTGACTTCCGACTTCTGACTTCTGACTTCTGCTAAATTACTCTACAAGGGAAAAGAGTAATTCACCTTCTGCTGCCAGTTGACCGTCAACTTCAGCACGGGCTTGCATTCTCCCAAAACGACGACGCTTTACCCACAACAGTTCCACTGTCATCACCAACTGATCTCCGGGAGTTACTTGTCGCCGAAACCTAACTTTATCCATGCCAGCAAAGACAAACAAATTGCCGTCCATTTCTTGCATTTGAGTTAACACGACTCCACCGACTTGTGCCATAGCTTCTACAATCAAAACTCCAGGCATCAATGGTCTCTGGGGAAAATGTCCCTGAAAATGAGGTTCGTTGAAAGTCACATTTTTGATCCCAACCGCTCTTTTCCCTGGGATGTACTCAATAATTCTATCTACCAGGGCAAAAGGATAGCGATGAGGCAAAAGTGCATGAATTTGCTCGACTGTGAGGGTTGTTTTATCTGGGGTAGGAGTAACTTCAGTTTGACGATCGAGATGCTGAAGATTAGCATCATCGCTAGCAGGAGAATCTGGGGAATTGACTTGGATCAGGGTTGACATGGCTGAATTTCTCAAAGATCGGGGCTGTGCAGAGAAGGGATTAGGGAGCAGGGAGTCAGGTGAGTGACTGGTGGCTGGTGGCTAGTGACTAGAATTACCCCCTTGTCTTTCTTGTCTCCTGTCTCTGTCTCCTGTCTCCTTCATGATTTCATTTTTTGCTCCAGCAGTTGGGCAAGTTGAACGTGTAGTTTGTGGCTTGCTTTATAAGCAAGGAAATGAGCGTTGGGGAATGTCCCCAGTAAGCACAAATCTCCCACTAAATCTAAAATTTTATGACGTGCTGGTTCATTTGCAAATCTCAATGGTGGATTCAGCCATGATTGGGGGGTACAAACAATAGCATTTTCAAGACTTCCACCTTTAATTAACCCTTGCGATCGCAAGAATTCGATCTGGGTTGCCAAACCGAAAGTGCGTGCTGGGGCAATTTCTGCCGCAAATGTAGATGTATTATACGTCCAACTATGCCATTGATTGCCGATCGCCTCAGTCTCAAAGTCAATTCCGTAAGTAAAGCGGGTTTCTGGTGCGGGCAAAGCTGCGACAAAAGTATCGCCTTCGCGTACCCAAACAGGTTCTAGTAATTGGGGAATAATAGTAGGCGCTGGCAGAGGCGATCGCCCAACTTTGGCGATCGCCTCTGCCCAAATCCGAGCAGAACCATCTAACAGCGGCACTTCTGCCGCGTCAATTTCAATCCTGGCATTATCGACTCCACTGCTTGCTAGAGCTGCTAACAAATGCTCTACGGTGCGAACGGATGCCGTTCCAGTTTCGAGCTGCGTTGAAAGTACGGTTTGGCTAACCGCCTCAACGCGAGCAGGAATTATTGGTTGAGTTGGCAAATCGACCCGCACAAAATAGCGCCCTTCTCCCGCTGCGGCGGGTAAAATGCGAACTTGGCTAGTCTCTCCACTATGCAATCCGACTCCCGACTGACTTATCGTACCTGCGAGAGTGTGTTGTTGTGAGGAGAACTCGGAATTCGGAATTCGGAATTTGGAATTAATTTCTCGCTTGTCACCCTTATCTCCTTGTCCTCCTATTTCCTGTGTCCTATCCATAACCCCTACCCCTAAAATTTCTCCCCAATACCGAACTGAATGCGACTATCGCCGTCGCTGTTCAAGCCGTAGTCTAGGCGCAGGGGTCCCAAGGGAGAATTGACTCGCACGCCAACACCGTAGCCGACTCCCGTACCTGGTTTATCGAGTAGAATTGCTGGTTCTCCAGGTACGTTACCTGCCGTCCCTAAATCGGAGCCAAAATCGACAAATAGAGCGCCACCGACAACCGAGAAAATCGGAAAGCGATACTCGGCTGTAGCAGTGACAAAACTGCGTCCGCTGCCTAATTCTCCTTCTCCGTAACCCCGTACTGAATTACTACCACCAATGGAAAAGGCTTCGTAGGGAGGTAGATCGCCAATGACCGTTCCAGCTTGAATATTGAAAGCTAAAGTTTCCGGTCCTTCATTGAAACTAGTAAAGTTGACCGGAACGTATTGACTGTAGCTACCCCGCAATCGATTCAGGAGAATGCTGCCGCTACCGATGGGAATCGATTGCTCTACGCCTAATCGCAGGAAAGAACCGTCAGTAGGTGTCGTGATGTTATTTCGGAGATCGCGCACTGCTCCTAACTGTACGGTGAGCAAATCGTCTGAACCGTCGTCAGAAAAACTCAAGGGGATATCTTCTCTACCGTTAAATCTACCTTCTGGCGTGACTTCACCATCATCATCGCGGATGGAAATACGCTGATATTGCAAGCCTGCGGATGCCGTCCATTCTGACCGAGCCAAGGGATTGCGAGACAAAGGACGGGTAAAGGTAACGCCGCCACCTTGTCGCCGCACGCGGGGACGCACGCCATCATCGGGGTCGCCTACCTCGATATTCTCGTCATCTCCATCAAAAATCAGCGAAATCGATCGCCGCTGGAATAAGTTGACTGTATAGGAAGTTCTATAGGGGTCTCCAGCAATCCAGGGGTCTGTGAACCGAAGATCGAACAGCAACTCGCTCCGTTCCGTACCAACCTGCAACTCTGCCCCTAATTTTTGGTTGTTGCCACCCAAATTGTTTTGTTGAAAGCTGACTGCTCCAAATAAGCCACTAGCAGAACTAATACCACCGCTCAATCCCAAACTACCGCTGCGGCGTTCGTCTACGTTCAGCACGACAACCACTTTCCGGGGGTCTTGACCGGGGTTGAGGGCAACGTTTACATCTTCAAAGATCCCTAGTCCGTAAACTCGCTGCAAGTCGCTTTGAACCACGTTGCGATTGAATACGTTATTGGGCTTTAGAGCAAGTTCTCGCGTGATAATAAAATCTCGCGTCCGACCGCGAATTGGTTTGCCTTCATCGTCGGTTGCTTCCCCTTCGCGCACGAAACGGACTTGGATATCTTCAACAACCCCTTCCGATACTTGGAGCGTCACCGTGCCGTCCGGTGCAACTTGGGGCGCGGCAATCACTTGTGCCAAGACATAACCGTTTTTCTGATACCACTCGTTGAGCTGCTTAATTCCTTCCTGCAAGCGGCGGAAGTTGAGAATGTTGCCGTACTGCGGCTTAAAAGTATCCTCAACTAATTTGGGAGGCAAGACAGACGGAACATTTGTACCAGGGTTAGCTTCGATTTGGACTCGCTGAAGGGTTGGGTTGGGTTGCACGATATAGGCAACCCGCACGCCCAAGGGTGTATCTTCCGGTATAGCCCGGACGTTGGCGAAAAAGCCTGTCGCAAAAATGGCGTTGATATCTTCTTGTAATTGCGATCGCGTTGTCGTTCGCCCTGGAGCGGTACGAATTGCTTGGTAAACTTCGTTTTGTAATTCTTCAGTCAAAGTGCCAGTTTCGCTACTCACAGCAACTTCTGCGACAAGAACTCTAGGTTCTGCGGCTTCGGGTTGAGTTTCTGGTGTGGGTTGAGTTTCTCCCGGCGTTCCTGGCTGAGTTGGCGTGGGTTGAGTTTCTCCCGGCGTTCCTGGCTGAGTTGGCGTAGGAGGAAGCGCATCTGTTGGCGGTTTTTGTTCTGGTGTGGGAGTGGATGGAGGAATAGGTGGATTTGGCTGATTGGGAACGCTGCCTGGTGCAGGTGCGCCGTTAGGAGTAACAGGCACTTGAATGCGATTGGGTGTTTCTTGCTGCGGTAGAGATTCCGTACCTGGAGCAGGTTGCACTGGTACTGTTGGCGGCGTAGCTGGTTCTGTTGCTGGTTTAGAATCCGGTGCTGGCTGGCGATCGCGGTTAATCGGAATTTCAATTCCTCTGGGGGTTTCGTCCTGCGAGTCGAGTTGGGCGATCGCTCGCGTTTTGAGTGCCGCTGCACCATAGCGGAATTCGGAATTCGGAATTCGGAATTCGGAATTCGGAATTCTGGCAATTTCAGACTTATTTTTAACTTTTAACTTTTGACTTTTGACTTTAAATTGTTTTCCTTGCTCCTCTGTCACACTTTGGTTGGCAGGAGATGCATATGTTGCTGGCATTTGCACCAGCATGACTTGCCTAAAGCTCGCGATCGCCGCGATCGCCACCCATACTCGAAATAAACGCATTATGTTTCACCTATTTAGCACGTCCGCACACCAATCAAAATTCGTAATTCGTAATTCGTAATTCGCAATTATTTTTGAACGTTGAGGTTAAAATTATCTCCCTTGTCTCCCTTGTCCCCCTTGTCTTCCTTGTCTCCCACTTCCGACTCCCGACTCCCTAATTCCCGTCTCCCTCATTACCTTGAGCTAACACGCGACGCAGCACCTCTTGGTAGGCAGTTTCGACATTGCCTAAGTCGCGACGGAAACGGTCTTTGTCCATGACTCGCCGATTAGGGTCTGTTTCAGCTACGTCCCATAAACGACAAGTATCGGGGCTAATTTCATCACCCAGCCGTAACTGTCCCTGAGCATCGTACCCAAACTCTAGCTTGAAGTCTACCAGGGTCATATCGCAACGCTGGAAAAATTCGCTCAGATAGCGATTAATTTGGCGCGCCATTTGTTGTAATTGGTTGACTTGTTCTGGAGTTGCTAGCTCTAGCAAAAAGAGGCGATCGCTCGTCAATAAGGGATCTCCTAAACTATCGTTTTTGTAATAAAACTCTACCAACGGCTGTTTCAAAACTGTCCCTAGAGGTAATCCTGTTTGTTGACAGAGACTCCCTGCGGCAATGTTCCTGACGACCACCTCTAACGGCAAGATTTGCAATCGCCTGACGCGCATTTGATTGGCACTAATGCTTTCCAGCCAGTGTGTCGGAATGCCTTGCTTTTCTAAATACTGAAACAACACAGTGGAGATGGTGCAGTTAATCTCTCCTTTGCCGACAATACTGCCTCGCTTTTGAGCATTAAAGGCAGTGGCATCGTCTTTGAAATGTGCCAGTAATATTTCTGGCTCTGTTGTCGTGTAAACAATTTTGGCTTTGCCTTCGTAGAGCAGCGATCGTGCAACCATTTCAGGATTACTCTTGATTAGCGTTCTAGCTTGCCAGGTACAGGCTTAATCATTTTAGCCACTATTGGACACTTAAATGAGGAGTCAGGGAATGGAGTTGATGGTAGTTGGTAATTGGTAATTGGTAGTTGGTAATTGGTAGTTGGTTGACAGTAAACGCTACGCTACACTGCGTGAAGACAGTTCTTGCACCTGAAGCCCCTGAAACCCCTCTGCTCTCTTCCCCGACTCCCGACTTATATTCCTCACGGTATTTGCACTAACTTAAAGCTGCCTTAGCGGGAACTTAAGCAGTAGATATTAGACTTTTAATGCATTGCGATTAGGGTGTAATTGTCTCACTTTTGGGAATGGCTTACACTTGGCTAAAACTTTATTGGCTCAGAATCTAAGAGTCTCGCTCGTTTTTGTAGATACCCATGTTGTCAACTTGCTTTTATCGGTTTTTTACTGCTCAATATTTCAGTCCGGTGCTGTCAAAACTACTTCTGTCAGTAACGCTGACTTTTTCCGTGTCGCTTTTTGCAACTGTAGCTCAAGCGCAAGAAAAGCAAAACAATTCCTCAACACCAGCACCGTCTTTAAGTCATTGTCCGCAAGCTTCGCCTTATGGAACCGAACTTACTAGCTTGGCAACTCAGTTGCTTCAGACGACAAATTGGACAGAAGATAAAACCAAACTCTTTGAGTTTCTCAGCTTGAAGTTGGGACCCCAATTAGCTGCCTATTTCAATTCCAGCCCTTACCCCACTATCAATGAAAGGGCAAAATTGGCAAAGGTTCCCATCTTGATGTATCACGACATCTTGCCCAAAAAACAAGTCTTTTTTGATGTCACGCCCCAAGAATTCGAGCAGCATCTTCAATTTATTAAACAACAGGGTTTTACCCCCATCAGTTACGACCAACTCGTCATTCATCTGCGGACGGGTTTACCCTTGCCAGAAAAGCCGATTATGTTAACGTTTGATGACGGCTACGGGGGACATTACGAATATGTTTATCCACTTCTAAAAAAATATGGCTATCCAGCCGTGTTTTCTATTTATACTTCTGGGGTAGGCAACAACGTCGGTAGAAGTCATGTCAGTTGGGAACAACTGAAGGAAATGGCAGCAGATCCGTTAATTACTGTTGCAGCTCACAGCGTCACTCATCCTGAAGATTTGCGTCGCCTGTCCGACGACAAACTCCAGATGGAAGTGACTAAATCCAAACAGATTTTGGAAACTAAGCTAGGTATATCGATCCGCTACTTTACTTATCCGGCTGGGAAATATAACCAAAAAGTTGCCGCAGCAGTCAAGAAGGCTGGTTATCTATCGGCGCTGACGATGAACGACAACGACGAACGCTTTGCTGGCGACTCGGAAAGTTTACTTGCCATCGATCGCTTCGGTCAATCTAATTTAGCACGGGCGATCGCCAACCCAGAATCTAGCATTCTCTCTCAAACTTCAGGTGGCATGAAAATTCCTAAGTGGGGAGAAGAATTCGATTTTTCTGCCAATGTCACCGTCAACAAAACCACCATCGATCGCACCTACTTGTTATTAATCTCTGGTGGTAGACCAATGACGATCCATGCCAAAAGTCGCTATCAAGTCCCGGAGATCTTAGCTGATACTGCCGCAGTTGCGGGCGTAGATGGGGGCTTTTTCTCGCTCAAAGTCATCAATTCCAACATTATGATCGGTCCCGTACTCAGTCAAAAAGCGAGTAACTTTGTCCCTGGTAATGCAAGTGAGAATCTTAGGCTTGCAGGTAGACCGTTAGTATTAATTGGGACTCAAGCAGTTAAATATATTCCCTTCGATCCCTTCTTACACAACACGTTAGAAGGAATCCAGGCGGAGATGTCAGACGTAACAGATGCTTTTGTCGCTGCTGCTTGGCTGGTAAAAGACGGACAACCGCGATCGCGAGAGTCTTTTGGTAACTTATTTGGTTTCGATGCGGCGCGTCGTCGAGCTTTCTGGGGAATTAACCAGGCAGGACAGCCCACAATTGGCGTGGCTCCGAGAAATGTCGATGCTGTAAGGCTAGGTGCAGTATTAGCTAAAGCTGGGTTGCGAGATGCGGTGATGCTCGACTCTGGCGACAGTTCTTCGCTTGTCTACAAGGGTGAATTATTAGTTCCTTATACCCCCCGTCCCGTGCCTCACGTTGTCGCCCTACTGCCACCAGACGGAGAAGAGAAAGCTAGTTGTTTGGTAGTGAATGCTAAATGAGAGGCTGTAAACAGTCGCCCTACTATTTCACTGAAACTGTGCCTTGGAAGATCCCCCCAACCCCCCTTTTTAAGGGGGGCAAAAGAGAGGTAAATCTATTGTCAAGAGAAACAGAATCGTAAGGTTTGACAGCGATCGCAACAGACAAATATCGGTCACTGTTCACTGGTCACTGGTCACTGATTTAGACTACGCCCCACCCAGGCGGTGGGAGAGCAACTTGATCTTCTGGTTTGGATTGAGAAACCCGCTGCATACTTGCCGATAGCCAGATAAACAGCTCTTTGAAGTTTAATCCTTGTAACTTTAAGGGGCTGCGGACGACGATTTGACTCAAGCGCGTCATGTTAGCTGATTCTACCCCTACAGCAAAGAAAGCAACTCGCTTACCTGCCTCATCGTCGCGAATCCGCTGGGTAGCTTGGTCGATGATACTGTCTGGTTCTCCTTGCGGTTCGCCATCCGTGATCAAAAACACCCAAGGACGATAGTAATTCACGCCATTACTACGATATTGACCTTTACGGGCTTCGATCATATCTAGCCCTTGAAGAATTGCCCCACCCATGTGAGTTAAGCCTTGAGCTGATAGGCTAGGTGGTTCAAATATGTCAGCCGTGACGAAATCCTGCGCTACTTTCACGTCACTACCAAACGTGACGATCGCCACTTCAACCCGCTTTCGCGCTAAGTTATCTTGGTCGAGTTCCTCTTTGAAAGTGCGCAAACCCTCATTAAGAGCGTCAATAGCGACTCCCTGCATGGAGCCAGAAGTATCTAACAGTAGGACGCACGGACAGCGCGGTTCTGGGTTTTCGGCAAATTCCACCGCATCTTCAAGTTTCAAAGCTTCAGCCATAGTTGAGTCAGAAAATAAACAACATTAAGATTTAAGACCTTAGTTTATTAAACGACGCGATCGCCATATATTCCACCCATTGTCAGTTATCAGTTATCGGTTATCAGTTGTCAGTTGTCGGCTAATAGGTTGTGGAGTATGGGATGCGGTAATTGGTAATGGATATTTGGTAGTTGGGGAGAGAGTGGCGAATTTTGAATGCGTGAATACGTGAATGCGTGAATTCTCCAGCCCCTCATCCAGTACTCATCGCTGCGATCGCGGCTTGTTGGCTGGCTTGTTGGTAAATGTCAGTTAAGTATTTTTGTACCATTTCAGATGCAGTAGCATCACCTCGATCTGCTTCATCAGTCTCTAATTCTGCCACAGGAATTTCTCCTAAGACATCTAAAACTGTTTCGCCGCTGAGTGACGGTGCTATGACTACTAATGATGGGTCGAGTGATTCATTGTATTGCCAAAATGAGGGAGTCAGTAGGGGTGGGTTTCCATACCCGCCCATACGGGAGTCAGGAGTTGGGAAATTTTGACTTTTAACTTTTGACTTTTGACTTTTGACTTTTGACTTTTCTTCTTTACTCCGAAATTCTCTTAAGGAAGTCAGAACTTCATCCTTAGTGCGTCCCCGTAGTTGAAACAGCACAAAGGGATCTTCGCTGAAGCGATCGCCGAGTTGATAGTAAACTGCAGCGACGTGTTTGCAAGGGTTGGCTTTGTCGGGACAAGAACAGTGACTTTTGACTTCTGATAGGGTAAAAGGAAATAAAGATAAACCATTAGCAGTAAAAACTTCTTCTATGTTTTGCGGCATTTCTCCTGCTAGTAATTTGGCTGCATAAACTGCTTTTTGAGACATAGTTTCTACAACATATCCCCACTGTTCGTCATCAAATTTTTCTAAAGATAGTGAAACTTTATATGGTTCTGGATCTGTTCCTTGCACCCGTGCTAATACTTGAGAACCTTCAAATTTGATATTTAAAATGTTTCCCTGTCGTGCATAGTTGCGACCGCGTTCTAACCGCTTTTTAAACCGATAGGAATCTAATAAATCTAACCAGCGTTGCGACCACCATTCTCGGCTGGCTTGAAAGCTTTGGTTTGTAGTCATTGTATCTTCCTACAGTTATTGTTAATCCTCATTCTCTTCAATTACCGCATTGCGTTCCAACACTAATAATTGACGTAAAGAGTCTGTATCTAATTCAGTTAACCAATTCTCACCCGCGCCTATCACTTGCTCTGCTAAGGCTTTTTTGCTTTCAATCATGTCGTTAATTTTCTCTTCCAACGTTCCCGTGCAAACAAATTTGTGAACTTGAACATTACGAGTTTGTCCGATCCGAAATACCCGATCTGTGGCTTGGTTTTCTACGGCTGGATTCCACCAGCGATCGAAGTGAAATACGTGGTTTGCCCGCGTTAAATTTAATCCCGTTCCCCCAGCTTTGAGAGACAAAATCATCACGGGTGGACCCTGTGGATCGTGCTGAAAACGATCGATCATTTCCTCTCTTTGTTTCTTGGAAGTACTACCATAGAGGAAAAAGATTTCTCGACCTAACTTTTGTTCTAAATGCGGTTTTAATAATTTGCCCCATTCCGCAAATTGAGTGAAAATTAAAGCGCGATCGCCTTCTGAAATTGCTTCTTCTAACATCTCTTGTAGCCGAATCAATTTACCCGATCGCTGTGGTTCTTTCAGCGTTGTTTCTTTCAAAAACTGCCCTGGATGATTGCATAGTTGTTTTAATTTTACTAGTAGTGCCAAAATCATCCCTCGGCGTTGAATTCCATCAGCAGCATCAATTTCAGCTAAGGATGTTTCAACTAATTGTTCGTACAGTTTTGCCTGTTCGGGAGATAAACCACAAAATTCAGTCATCTCCTGTTTTTCAGGCAAGTCTTGAATAATACTGCGATCGCTCTTTAATCGTCGCAAAATAAAAGGTTGAACTAGCGATCGCAATGTTTTTAAAGAAGCTGCATCGCCATATTTCTCAATTGGAATTGCAAATCGTCTTTGAAAGAATTGCTTTTGTCCTAAATAACCAGGGTTGATAAAATCTAGAATTGACCACAATTCTTGCAATCTGTTTTCTACTGGCGTACCCGTCAAAGCAAACCGAAATTGGGCTTCTAATTGACGCGCTGCTTGAGATTGCTTGGCTTCAGAATTTTTAATATTCTGTGCTTCATCTAAAACAATTCCTTGCCAAGAAACACTTTGGTGAGTTTTTAAATCGCGATATATCAAAGCATAACTGGTAATAACTAAATCCTTACCTGCGACAGTTTGCTCAAATGTCTTACCTTTTGGTCTTTTATCCCCGTGATACATCAATACTTTTAACTGTGGGGCAAATTTTCTTACCTCCCGTTCCCAGTTTCCCAATACAGAAGTAGGACAAACTAGTAAAGTTGGTTTTTCTAATGCTTTTTTTTGCTTGAGATTGAGCAGAAAAGCGATGAATTGAATTGTATTATGACAAATAATGTTATTGGCAACAAAATTGTGATAATCGCTCACTTCAAAATCATAAACCCATCCTTCATATTCGACCTCTTCGATATTTTTAATTTTACTGTAGAATACTTCCTGAGTGAGCAGATTTTCTAAAGATTGCTTTGCAAGTGATAATTGTTCTATATCTAATCGAGCATACGCCGCAAGAGTTTGAACTGTCCATTTAGAAGGTTTTAGCATCTGATACTGTTGCTGAGACTCTCCACTAATAATGGAATTCATTCCAGCTACAACTCGCTCTAAGCTATCTTTAGAAAATTGCTGCGTCCCATTGATATAAACAGTGTTATGCATACCGAAGTGTCTCAAAGGAATTCCAGTGACTTTAACCGCTTGAGCATCAATATCGACAGCAGGAATTCCTTCAATGTTTGTGTTGCTGACAGGTTGACAAATTGCTGTTAGAATCTGCCGTTTTTTAGAGATGTCCAATCCAATTTCTTGCAAAAATCTCCGAATGCTATTACCTCCAATAGTACCTATATAGTAAGTGCGATATATGCGACTTCCATTTGTTGCACACTTCTGTTTAGGTGAAATTTGTAGCCAGATTCCAAACTGCCGTAGCAGTATTGATAGCTGTTGAATCAGTATTGGTGAAGCTGTTGAAACTTCAAGAGTTCGCATATTAGAGATAACAGATGACTCAGCATCAAAATAGTTACGTAAAAAGATACGTATACTATCCAAATCAGCCTGCATAATGAAAGATGGAATTGTTTTTTCTGCCGATAGCTTGCCCCAAACATACCCTTTAGCTTCTAAAAATCTTCGATAGGCTTGACTATCGATCCGAAGTGTGGGAACTTTGTCAGGAAAATAACAAATGCTAGGCTGATTAATTTTCAAGTGGTAGCGATCGCTAAGATTTTGAAAGATTTGCAGTAGTTCTTTTAAAAGCGTAGTATCTTTTTGCGAAATGTTGACGGTAGCGCGATCGGATAATTCATGTCCCTCGGCAATTTGCCAAGCCACAAACTTAATTAAATCTGAATCTTCTGGCTTGCCTTTCCACTCTGCTTTTGCAGGTACGCACACATAATCGTTCACCTGCAACTGATTTGTCCAACCCCGATCGGTCAATAGTTTGTGACGATGAGTAATTGTGATACTGCTGCCATCTTGCAGCGTCACTTTTCTGAGTTTTTCATGCACTAGCTGCCGATATAATTTGCGGATAGGAGCTTGGACAATTTTGCCAGTGTTTTCATCAATTGAATTAACTAGTAACTGCTGTGTAGAACTAGCCCAGAATCCTTCGCCATCAAATTGTGTCTCTGTGGCATAATTGTCCCAAATTTTTTCTGCTGGCTGGAGCGTACCGTTAATATAAATTAAAGTATCTTTCGCTACGCACTTACCCAACCCCATATCGTCCGCCAGACACGCACCTAAGCCCCAACGTTCGAGAAAACTCAACCACCCCGCACCCCGTGCTTGATAGGGACGCAATTTGCCGCGAAAGCCCTCTGGTGTGGCTAAAGGTGCGATCGCTTGGTTATCTGTTAGTGCTGTCATTAATTCTTGCAGCGCCCCTGATGCTTCAAAACTGACGACAGGAAGCTTTTCAATCGTCTGGGTGTCGCCCGTACTCAATCGCAGAGCATCTTCTAGACTTAAATTCAAGTTATCTTTACGCGCCGTAAAGAAAGCTTGGGCTGTTTTGATATCTTGGGGACGCAATTCTACCCACTCGCCGTTAATTTCGACTAGGGGACTGTTTAACTTCACCAAGCGATCGAATTCTGCTTTCGATAAAGTTTGCCCGCCGATCGCCAATTCCCATTTAAAATTCAGTAGGCTTTGCAATCCCAGGCGATCGCTTTTCTTCGGAGTTGTGGCACTAATTTTTAATCCTAAGCGATTTGCCCAACCCTCGCGCTCTAAACTGGAGGGTAAAATCACACCCAAACCGCTATCCTCAAATCGCCATACGACTGATTTAATAAATTCGTATGCTTGTAGGGGATTGAGGCTACAAGATTGAGGAAATGGTTGTTCTAAACTTGGTGCAATTAGAGAATAAAGTCTTGAAGCTAATCCCAAACCCCTCAGTAAAGTTTCCTGCGGTTGCGAGATCGTGCGGTCACGATACTCTAAATTAGCAACTGGATGCTGCCAAATTGTAGCTGCATCAATAATAAATTCGGGCGTGTCTACTGCTTGTAGATAGTAACTTAGAGTCCAATTATTCTTACCTTCAGTTGGAGGAGATAACTGAAAACAAGTCCGAAATAAACTTCGCCCTTCTAATTGATATTGAATTGGTGCAGTCCAAGCTTTGACAATTACGTCTAAGCGTTCTAATTGTGCTAGCTCTGCTATTATTTTTGCGTCAACAGCAACCAAACTTTGTAACCATTCTTTCAGTGGTGAAGGTACAGTAGAGAAAGAATTATTTTGTGAATTATTTTGGGCGATCGCTCTAACCTGTGCGTCAATTGTATCGTTGAGAAATTCTAAGATTAATTCCTGCGGCAGTAATGGGAATTCGATCTGTAGGGGCGCACGGCTGTGCGCCCCTACAATTCTTGTATTCTGATAAAAACAACAAACTGCAGGCATTGCTTTGGCAAATTTTGCCAACCGCGAGGAATCGATCGCACTGTCGAGGAGCGATCGCCAACGAGCCATAACATTATTGTTAGAATCGTGATTTTGTTGACTCAAAGTAGGAACGAATTTGCCTCGACTGAGTAAATCTAAACTCCATCGGGCTACTTGCGACCAAAAGCGTAAATCGCCTCCCATCCACGAATTTTCTGGGCGATCGACGGCTAAAGGTAGTGATGTTAAAAATGCGATCGCCTCTTGCGGTTTTAGGTAAAAACCTTCAACTTGCCACGGATAGAAAAATTGAGATTTTGTAGTTTCTCGTTCGTCGTTTTCTTCCGTTATAGGAGCAGAATACAATGGACGGAGCGAGATTTTTTTTTGTTTCTGAGTCTCTATGCTTGGTAAGGCAAGAGTTTGGTTTAAAATTGGGAGGTCGCTCGTCGGTGACGGTTCGCTATTTTTCTGCGATCGCCCCTGCTTTTGCTCTGATAAAGATAAAGATTTAGGAATAGAAATATCTGAGCCACGCCACCATTCTAATAGTTCGTGAGCTGTCATTGCTAAAGGGTGAACGGGAACGTCTGTAGCCGAGTTTATCTCGATATCTCCTACTAAAGAACGCCAAACTTCACCCCAAACAAATAGATAGCTTTGCTGGTCTTTTTGAATCCAATTACAGTGTAAAATTGCCATATGTTCGACGAGTCAATATGCACCAGGCTGATGAGTTGTATTTTAGGCTGAATAGCTGAATAACTTATTCTAGAAGAAATACAATTATTTTTGTCGTGACGCGATCGCAGAATACCGATGGGGCATTATCATAGCTTAGCGGAGTTATCGGACTCATGTACTCATCCACTCTACCAAAGGGCGATCGCACCCCCGACTCTACCAAAGGGCGATCGCATTCATACTTCACCACAAGACGATCTCATTTCTGCCATGACATCTTACCCAGCGATCGCATTCCCGCTGTACTAACAGGCGATCGCGTTTATAACTTTACCAATAGGTGCGATCGCATTTCTACTTTTACCACAAGGTGCAATTTGTTTTTTACATTAGCGTTGTCTGACATAATTAGTCTTGAGTGTTAGCTCGGGTTTAACACGAAATGGTGTTGAGGAATTCAGTTTTTAGATGATTGAGGGCTTTGAGTGGAATGAAAACAAGGCGCAGCAGAATTTAGTTAAGCATGAGATCTCGTTTGTAGAAGCCACTACAGTATTTCTCGACTCACTTTCGATCGCGATTGACGATCCCAACCATTCGCAGAGCAAACAAAGATATATAATTATCGGCTCTTCCAACCGAGGACGGCTGTTGGTTGTCGTATTCGTCGATCGGGGAGACAATATTCGTATCATCAGCGCCCGACGAGCTACACGCTATGAACGCAGAACCTACGAAGAAAGTACCTAAACCTCCTCAAGATGAAAAGACTAACTCAGATTTAGATCTACGCGATGAGTACGATTTTCGAGGTGGAGTGCGAGGCAAGTATACACCTCGGTTGGCAAGAGGCATCCAACGAAATATGGTTCCAGAACATGCGCGAGAAACATGGGATGCAGAGCAAGCCGTTTATGGAGAACTCATCTCTAGACCTGAGAGCAAGTCAGAAACGAAAGACTGAGTTACTAGACTAAGTATCGTTATTTTTTCGCAAGCGATCGCATCCCAACTCTACCCAAAGGGCGATCGCATTTCTACTCTACTATAGGGCGATCGCATTCCGACTCTACTATAGGGCGATCGCATTCCGACTCTACTATAGGGCGATCGCATTCCGACTCTACCAACGGGCGATCGCGTATTTGCATGGTTGATTTTGCCACAAATATTCCCTGTTGCTTTAAAGTCGAGATAATAATACAAGAGCATTAGAGATAGTTAAGCCATGAGTGTTCATGAACTGTTGCAAGAAAGGCGGAAAGACATTCTCCGCATTGCTGCCCAGCACGGTGCGTCTCATGTACGAATTTTTGGCTCGGTAGCTCGTGGGGAAACCAGACCAGATAGCGATGTGGATTTTCTAGTAGAACTAGAGCCGAGTCGTAGTCTTTTGGATCGCATCGCACTTATTCAAGATTTAGAAGATCTTTTAGGAATAAAGGTAGATGTGGCGACCGAGCAAGGACTACGGCAATGCTTACGCGATCGCATTCTCAACGAGGCATTACTTTTGTGAGAGACGATCGATTTTACTTGACAGACATTGCTGAGCGTATCCAGCGCATAGAGCTTTATACTCAGGGTGGAAGGGATGTTTTTTTACAGTCTCTCATCATTCAAGATGCAGTGAGCCGCAATTTTGAGTTGATTGGAGAGGGAGTTAAACGGGTTTCTCAGGATTTGAAGCAGAGATATCCAGAAGTTCCCTGGCGGCGGATTGCTGGGTTTCGAGATGTATTGATTCACGACTATCTAGGCGTAGACATTAATGAAGTTTGGAATGTGGTAGAACGTAACTTACCAGACCTAAAGCAGCAAGTTTCGTTGATTTTGCGGGAGTTGGACGAGAGACTTTGACGACGATCGCATTTCTACTCTACTAAAGGCGATCGCATTTCTACTCTACCAACAGGCGATCGCACCCCAATTCTACCCAAAGGGCGATCGCATTTCTACTCTTCTATAGGGCGATCGCACTCCTACTTCACCAAAGGGCGATCGCACTTCTACTTGACCAACAGGCGATCGCATTGCTACTTTCCCAATAGGCGATCGCATTTCTACTTTTACCAAAGGGCGATCGCATTTCTACTTTTACCAAAGGGCGATCGCATCCCAACTTTACCAAAGGGCGAACCTTAATAGTCTGCGAAGGCGGACTTTGCCTGTGTAGCCGCGAATTCTATTCGCCCCATGCTTTTGACTTTTGACTCAATAACTATTCCCTGAAAGTTTCACTCCATTAAGACTTTAGGAGATTTGGTGTAGTTGTGGGCATACTAGCTGAAGTCAGTGACGAAATCAGCATCAGGAGCGGATCGCCCATGAATAATGTAATTGAAATTGCCGAGAAAATTCGCCAGCAGTACAATGCTGGTCCTTATCCCAGAACTCCATTAGAAGCTTCACCTAAGAACAATACTAAGTTGCTCTATTTCCACAACTTTTCTATTGCTTACTATTCAAGAAACCAAAAATTTATTGAGACAGAAGGCAAAATAATTTTAGATGCCGGATGCGGAAGTGGCTACATGGCTCTGGTTCTAGCTGAAGCTAATCCAGGAGCCAAGATAGTTGGAGTAGATATATCAGAAGCATCGGTTGAACTGGCGCAACAACGATTAAAACATCATGGATTTGAAAATACTGAATTTCATGTAGCTTCAATTGAAGACTTACCTAAACTAGGTATAGAGTTTGACTATATCAATTGTGACGAAGTTTTGTATCTTCTGCCCGATCCATCCGCTGGCTTGCAGGCAATGAAGTCAGTGCTGAAACCAGATGGAATTATCCGCGCCAATCTCCATAGTGCCTTACAGCGAGTATTATATTTCCGCGCTCAAGAAGTTTTCCAAATGATGGGGATGACAGATGGTAATCCTGAAGATTTGGAAGTTGAATTGGTGCGAGAGATGATGAAAGCATTGAAAGATAATGTCAGGCTCAAAGCTCTTACCTGGAATTCCAAAATGGAAACCGATGACGAGCGGATTCTGATGAATTATCTACTTCAGGGTGATAAAGGATTCACTATTCCAGAGATGTTTTCTATTATTAGAGCAGCCGAGCTGGAATTTATCAGCATGGTGAATTGGCGACAGTGGAAGTTGAGTGAACTATTCAAAGAACCGGACAATCTACCAGCATTTTTGGCAATGAGTTTGCCAGAAGCGACTGTAGAAGAACAACTCCACTTATTTGAACTATTAAACCCGGCTCACCGACTGCTAGACTTTTGGTGTGGTCATCCTAACCAAGGTCAACCCGTTGTCCCAATTGCTGATTGGACGCGAACTGACTGGCAAGCAGCCAAGGTACACATAGTTCCTCAACTGAAAACGCCAGAAGTGAAGGCAGATTTAATCAAATGTATTAGACAGCTATCGCAGTTTGAACTAGGTATGCATTTGACAGTTACCGATGAGCCTTTACTAATAGAAAATATGACAGCAGCTTGCCTTCTACCATTATGGGAAGCGGCGCAGTCAATGCAGGCTTTGGTATCGCGGTGGCAGCAGTTACGACCCTTGAACCCTGTTAACCTAGAACCTACTACAGCAGAGGCAGCATGGGCAATACTGATCGATACCATGATTACTCTAGAAAGTCTCGGTTATGTTTTTCTCGAACGTTGTTGACTGAGTATCGCTTCTAGATCGGTCAAATTACGCTATTAGATGTAGGGGTAGGTTTCTCTGTATTGCTTGTGTTTCAAGCATACCTGTTGAGCCTACCCCTGCTCATTTAGCTACCCTTGCTCAGTATATCTACAAAACTTTCTGCATTCCTTCTAAAAAATTTATAGGTTCTTTATGTTCTATTTCCTAGCTGTGGGTATTCACTGAATTTTGATTTAGGGTGACATGATCCGTTTTGGACGAGGGTAAGTTACTTGTAACAAGGCAATGAGCCACACACTTCGCCCCCTTAAGGAAAAGAATCTCATGAAGACCGAACTTAAAGTTAAATTTCTGCAATTCTTCCTCGGTAAGAAAAAAGATCAAAATGAAGGCTTCACCCTAATTGAACTACTAGTTGTAGTTATCATTATCGGTGTTCTCGCTGCTGTTGCTCTACCTAACCTGTTAGGTCAAGTTGGTAAAGCAAGAGAATCTGAAGCGAAGAATGTTGTTGGTGCTTTGAACCGCGCTCAGCAAGCTCGATTTACTGAGAAAGGAGCTTTTACAGCCGCCATCGCCGAACTAGAAGTGCCAGTAGGAAAAGAAGATTACTACAATGTTAGCGTAGCAGCAGCAGCAGTTCAGCTTGCTAATGGTAAAGGTAATCCAGCCAATGGTACAAGAGACTATGCTGGCGGTGTTCAGTACGATCAAAAAACACGGGCTTTTGATACTATCATGTGCCGCGCCAACAATGCTCAAGGACCTAACTTTGCCCTAGTTGTGGGTGATATCGTTAACCCTGACTCTGTTGTTGATGGAGCCGCAACACCTCTAGGTTGCAGTGGTAATGCCGAGGAAATTAAGTAAAGCTAGCCAGCAAGCATCTCTTGCTTAATCCAAACCAACAGGTGGTAGGGACAACTCTCCACCTGTTCTTTTTTAGAAAGAACATGAAGCAAGAGCTAGGGGAACCACAATTATGAAACTCAAACTCCTAGTCCTCCATCTGCTGTTTCAATTGAAACAGCAGAGAAAGAATAAAGGATTTACTCTAATTGAATTACTGGTTGTTATTATTATCATTGGCATTTTATCAGCTGTTGCCTTACCTAACTTAATGGCGCAAGTTGGAAAAGCAAGAGAAGCAGAGGCAAGAGAAATGCTTAGTGCGCTCGGACAAGCTCAACAAGCTTACTTTTTTGAAAAAGCAATTTTTGCTGACGATCTAACTAAATTGGATATTGCTATAAAGGATAATAGAGGAAACTATTATTCTTTCCCCAATCCAACTGTAGCCGATGCAAATAAAGTTAAGCATCAAGCAACTTCTCTAAACCCTGCTGCTAGTATTACCAGAAACTATAGTTTAGGAATATATAATAATTCTGGTCAATTTAGCCTTGTCCTCTGCCAAAGCCAGAATATCGGCGGGGCTGCTGAAGCACCTGACATCAGTACAGATCCTTGTAGGAGTGGCAATAGACTTTAATGAAACTAAGTCTGCAAGTACAAAAGCTGACTCATCTTACAGGTACATTTACAGTCATTGTATTCTGTCTAGGTAGCGTTGTTTTAATTCAACATAACAGGCTGCAACTAAAACATTCTCCACTTACTAAGGTTGAATACGTTAGGCAAGAGCAAACTGAAAAAATTGGCTTAGATGTACTAAAAAACCTTCCCTCTTTTGGATTTAGTAACTTACTAGGAGATTGGATTTATTTAAGATTTATCCAATATTTTGGTGACAGCGAAGTTCGTGAAAAAATTGGCTATTCCCTCAGTCCAGAATATTTTGAAGGTGTGGTAGATCGCAATCCGCGCCTAGTTGAAGCATATAGGTTTCTTACTCCAGCCACTTCAATATTTGCTGGACAACCTCAGAAAAGCGTTGCACTACTTGGAAAAGCTCTGCAGTCAATTTCTCCTGAAATGTCCTACATGTCATATTATATCTGGGTATATAAAGGAGTAGATGAAATGCTATTTTTGGGAGACACAAAAGCAGCTCAAGAATCCTATCAAACGGCAGCAGAATGGGCAGAAAAAATCAACACCCCAGATGCCCAAAGAATAGCAGCTAGCACTAGGCAGACTGCTGCATTTTTGGCTAAAAATCCAAAAAGCAAAATATCTCGAATTGGTGCTTGGGCGCTGGTTTTATCGAGTACTCCACATGAAAAAACTCAGCAACAAGCAATTAGTCAAATTAAAGCTTTAGGTGGGAAAATCGTTACAAGAGCAGATGGAGGTTTCAAGGTTATAGCACCAAAAGAATGAATGTTTTATCGCTAAAAGCGAAGCTAGTACATATCTTTTTGATCTATAAAGTCTAAATTGTCTGCAAGAAGTAAATTTTAAATTATTTACTTGGATTTCGATTGTTCTCAATATTACTACGCTAAATCAATAAATTTTTATCTATTTCCTTTACTGACCTCCTGTTTTAATTGCGCCAATAATGTTTTATATTCCTGCTTGTTAGGATTAAGTTTAATTAACTTATCTAATGGTTGAATTGCTCCTTTGCGATCTTGTGCCTGCATTCTAATTTTTAACAATCCTTCTAACGCAATTTGATTATTCGGTTCGCTTTTTAAAACAATTTCGTACTCCCGTGCTTGAGCCTGCATTTCAGATTTTGGTAACGATACAGATGATGATTCAGTGGAAGCTACTGCTGGAGGAATCTCTTCAGCCTGATTCACACTACTAACAGCCTGCACAGCTCCAAAAATCATCGAGCCACCGAATGAGACAATTGATATAACAGCAGCTATCCGTTCGATTCGTCTTTTAGGCATATAAAAACTGTGGGTAAAGGATAGCTCTAAATTACCCACTTCTCATGTAAGAGCGATCGCCTCCATTACTATTAATTACAAAGTATTTGCACTTAAGTAGATTTAGCACCCTGACATAGCTATTTAACGCTACCTTCTGGGGTTACTCAAGCGCAATTTTACGGAGAGATTCAATCTATTTACCAATTACAAAGTCATAATTCAGTAATTCTACGGGAAGAGACTTCAATACTTAATACTTGTTTAAGAAAAAGATGCATTCTACAGAGAAGGTGCGATCGCACTCTGCTACAACAGTGGCTTCTTATCAACTCGCATTTGCAGTTCAATGTAGCAAGTTGCTTAAAGAGTACTTAATGGCGATCGTGCCTAAAAATATGTAGTGACAAGAAATGGCAAGAATTGTCAAAATATAGAGAGAAGTTAATTAGGGGAATCTTGTGAAAAGCATCAATATCTCATTACCTGATGCTATGCGAGCCTATGTTGAAGAACAAGTGGCAAACGGTAGCTATAGTACAATTAGCGAGTATTTTCGCGAATTAGTGCGCCAAGATCGAGGGCGTAAAGCCCAAGAGCGTTTGGAAGCTTTATTATTGGAGGGTCTAGCCTCTGGTCAAGAAACTCCGATTACTGCTCAAGATTGGCAAGACATTCGCCAAACCGTGCGTGAGAGAATTACTAACTAGTGACTCAGGAATCGAAATTCTTCGAGTCATTCATAGTGCCAGAGATATTGAAGCAATTTTGGACGATGATATGAGAGAAAATAATTGAGGTGAGGTTTTATTAGTTTGCCCTTGTAGCTAAATATAGCAAGTTTCATAGAAAGAATTGCGATCGCATATAAAAAGAATACGCGATCGCAACCGAACAAAACTAGAATTCTGCGATCGCCAGTCAATGATACATTTGAATTAAAAGAATTGCCTGTAGATTTAACACAGCAATGAACAGTAGCCTGACGATAAATTCATTAAAACTCTCGGATGCAGAGTTCGATCGCATCGTCCGAGCTAATCCAGAGTGGAATTTTGAACAAACAGCAGCAGGAGATTTAATTGTTGTGCTACCCACAGGAGGAACATCTAGCCGCAAGAATCGCAGTATAACTGGACAATTAGATACATGGGTAGAAGCAAACTTGAATTTGGGAGAAGGATTTGATTCCAACGTCTTGTTCGTGCTGCCAAACGGGGCAAAACGTTCTCCTGATGCCTCTTGGGTAGAAAGACGGCGCTGGGATGCTTTGAGCCAACAGCAGCAAGATGGTTACGTTCCCCTATGTCCTGACTTTGTAGTCGAGTTACGCTCCCCCACTGATGCTCTGGAAGATCTGCAAATTAAAATGCAGGAATATATGGATAATGGTGCGCGTTTGGGTTGGTTAATTAATCCTCAAGATCGTCAAGTTGAAATCTATCGCCTGGGACAACCAGTAGAAGTTTTGCTAGCTCCTTTAACTTTATCTGGTGAAGATGTGCTGCCCGGTTTCGTGTTAAATTTACAGCGAATTTTTGTCTAAGTTGGGGGCGATCGCCTAATACTAATTAACCGTACTGCATCAAAGAGCAGCAATTATTGTTATCATATTTTACATAGCTAAGAAAACCCAATCGCTTTTAGCGTCCAATTTCACTTCCCTGCATTCCAGTTACTCAACTGGCACAGTAGTAATTCCCGAACCAAGAGTAGAGAATTGCTTCTGCGCCGAAGAAAAACTCCACGCATCGGTGTTAATCAAAATTCGGAAGCGTTTCAGGTTAGGTATTTAGCAAACTCAATCGAAAATCTAAGTAAAACTTATGGCTCAGCCTGTTATTCACCCAATGGTGAAGTTCCAGCACCAGATCCGTTCGCTCGTAGAATCCAAAATTGTTAGACCAACAGATAGTATCTGGAAAATTGCCCTCGTATTTGGTAATGAATGGTCTTATTGGAAGCAGGAATTAACGGATTTCGGCTTTTCCATGCAAGATCCCGTCAGCGAACTGCTATCGGTAGAAGCTTGGGACGAAGAATAAATTCTGTCCGCATTAAATTTGCCCTCAGACGATTAGGTCTGAGGCGCATACAAACAAAGCCTACCTGCGTAGGCTACCTTACTATTCAGTCTGCGGCAACAGATTTTATTTGTGTAGACATGAATTCCAGAATTAACGCTCAATACTTTTTGGTTAAGGCAAGATCCCCCCTAACCTCCCTTTTTAAGAGGGGAACTTAAAGCCCCCTTTTTAAGGGGGTTGGGGGATCTCCAGGATCTTTGCATCACTAACCGAGATATATTGAATTAACACTCGCTCAGTGCTATTGCCAGTTCTTTAGCCGTGGCATAGCGATCGCTAGGTTTAGTCTCTGTCACCCGTGTGATGACAGCCTGCAATTCGGGGGTGACAGTTGGGATGCTATCCAACTGAAATTGATAGCCTTTACTACTAGGACGATAAAATTTATACGGTGCTTCACCTGTTAACAAAAAAATTAAAGTAGGTCCGATCGCGTAAAGGTCAGACTGAATTAATGGATGTCCGCGTTCTTGTTCGGGAGCGCAATATCCCTCAGCCCCAATCCGCGTCACAAAAGCGGTTCCACCAGTTTTCACCGCACCAAAATCTAGCACCACAATCCGATGATCGAGCGATCGCAACATCAAATTAGCGGGTTTAATATCGCGGTGAATTAGCGGTGGCTCTTGGCTGTGAATGTAGTCTAAAATTTCACACGCTTGCAGCATCCAACCAATCGCTTTTGCTGGGGTGACAGGACCGTATTTATAAATTATCTGTTCTAAATTTTGACCGTGAATTAGTTCCATCGCCAAGTATTTTTTCCCATCTTCGACGAAAAAATCGTAATATTTGGGAATTCCTACATGGTTTAGATGCTTCAGGGCATTAGCTTCCCGCTCAAACAGTTCTTGAGCCTTGGCAACCTTGGCAATTTCAGCATTCATTTCCTTCAGGACGAGTAATTGAGGTTGAGACTTGCGAGTTGAATTGTTCCCCAGATGGTTTTTCTGGCTGGGATTCCAAGCAAGATATGTCGTTCCCATCCCCCCCTGTCCCAAGATGCGTAGCACTTGATACTGGTGAATCGTCTGCTGTACTGAAAGGGGCTGACCGCAGTGAATGCAGAATAGGTTCTGTGGCGCATTACCGCTATGGGTGCAAATCTTCTCCCCTGCTCCTGTGCTGACAGGTTGAAATTGAAACTTGAGAGTAGGTCCGCCTTTTGCTAGTTGAATTATCGACCCATCGACGATCGCGCTTTGAGAGATTAACACGCCATCCAGAAAAGTCCCGTTCGTCCCCTGATTGATCAGCTGCCAAACGTGACTTGATGAATCTTCTCCATTTTGCTGCTGGAGCAGTAAATGATGGCGGGAAACTAGGGGATCTGCCAAAACTACATCATTGTCAGGAGCGCGACCAATCCGAATAATTGATGCATCCTTAAATTGCCATTGTTGCAGGGGTTTGGATTGTTCTGGATGTAGCAGATATAGCGTGACCACACGATTAATGCTCCAACTTCGGGCGCACTTTCAGCCGTACTAAGACAACGGTAATATTGTCATGCCCGTTGTACTGATTCGCTAATTCAATCAATTCGCTGACACCTCGTTCTAAACTAGCGCCTGAGTTAAGTAATGGCTCGATATGGGTTTCCCAATGTTGCTCAAGTAGCCCATTATCTGAAACTCCATCCGATACTAATATCAACAGAGTGTCTTCATTCAATTCCACAAAGCTGACATCAGGATTGACATAATTTTCGTCCCTTGGACCCAATGCTTGCGTCAGCTGGTAGGCATCAGGACGAGCATAAGCGATCGCTGGTTCCACACCCCGCAGAATCTCTCGCTGTCCGACTTCGTGATCCAAGGTGACTTGCTCTAATCCGCGCTTGCGGCTGAAGCTATAGAGACGGCTATCGCCAACGTGAGCTACAGTCATTTGATTGTTGCGGACGAGAACGAGTACCAAAGTCGTCCCCATCCGTCCGACACCCGAACGGGCATCCTGCTGGTTGAGGTCAAAAATTCCTTGATTGGCAATGCGAATTGCCTCGCGGATGGAAGCTTCATTGGGTAAAGCTTGGTACGGTTGCCAATTAGCGTGAAAGTATTCTTGTAGCTTCTTCACTGCTAACGCACTGGCTACCTCACCGCCAGCGTGTCCGCCCATGCCATCACAAAGAATATAAATACCTTGTGCCTCAATCGTGCGATCGCTAGGAAACACGTATTTATCAACTTTGGTGATGATACCAAAACAATCCTCGTTATGATGCCTTTGACGACCGACATCAGTGTTACCCGCATCCTCAATGCTAACCAAATGCATTGGCAGCACTAAAGTCGGTAACTCCTCGCTTTTCATAAAATTCTCTTGAGATTCGTTCATTTGAATAACAGTTGGTGCAGCAGAGTTATTTAAAGTTACTCCAACTTTTCCTCGATCGGCAGCTGCCTCCTGTGTATTCAATACTGAAGGAGAATAAGGTGCGTCGATCGCATCTAATTGTAATTCACTACTCGTAGCTTGCAGGCGCGATTGTAGCTCATCTGTTGTCTGGATGTCGCCCGCAGTTAAATCTAACAGTAGCTCTACCAAGGAACCAAATTTAGTGCGTTGAGATTCTTGAAATAACTGCTGCCAAATCTGCCCCAAATCTTGCAAGGTTAAATTTTCTTGAGGTGGATCGGGATACAAGCGTTGCAATCCAAGACTCCCAGTCGCATCCACGCGCAAGTTAGATAGCTCCAATAGACTTTGGCGACAATGCCAAGGCTCCAGTTCGTGCCACAGCCGTACCATATCCTCAAACCACTGCATAATCTGTATTGGAGTCGTGCTGCGTTCGTGCCACATCTGCATCAGGTCTTGCCAATCGGAGCGATCGGCAATCAGGATCACTTGCTGGTTTCCCTGCTGCCAAGCATCGTGGATTTTCGGTAGCTTTTGACGATATTTTTCCCCAAATTTAGAGTTGAGGGCAATGTAGGTTTTGGCGATCGCGGGAATTGATTGCGCCACCATCACGTTTGCGCCTGCTTCTAAGGGCGATAGTTGAAATGGCTGGCAGTCTAGGACTCTCACTTGCGTCTCTACGCGATCGCTTGGATTCAAAGGCATTTCCAACGGATCGAGCAACTGATAGCGCTGCTGTAGATCTAAATAAGCTCCTGCTGGTAAAGCAGAAGTGGTGAGTGGTGAGTGGTGAGTGGTAAGTGAGAGAGCCAAGGGAGCAGGCGGTGCAGTTCCCTCTGATTTCTGCTGAGATATACTGCTGGGGAGCGATTCTACAATTTTTGGTTCTCCTGCTACGTCCAGCACTTCTACGACTCCTGAGTTGCTAACAGGCGAACTTTCCTGCGCCTCTACAACTCCCATCACGATCGCCCACCACACTGTCCCCGTTTGAGCGCCGCAGTTGTGGCATAATTTTGCATTTAAAGCCACCTGAGTCCCGCACTCAGGACAAAACTTGAAGGTCAGGGGAGTACCACAACCTTGACAAAACTTGTTGGTATTGGCATTTTCGCTCTGACACTGGGGGCAAATCAGCATCTTTAACTTCCTTGTCTTCCCATTTTAGGAGCCGTTTTAACCCCGATGACGGCAGAAAACTGGCTACCCATCCAAGTCATCACAAGTCACTTTTCCCTACTCAGGAATAGTTCGAGCTATAGATAATAGCAGGATATACCCAAGTAGAGCTACGAGGCTTAAAAAATCAATACTTTGTTCAGCTTAGCAGTTATCAGTTATTAGCGAACAGGAGTCAGGAGTCAGGAGTCAGGAGCCAGAATGAGAAGAATATATCTAAATTCCCCCAAGTCTTCTTGTCCTCCTTGTCCCTACATCCCACACCCTACACTTTTTAAAAGTAATTCCAGTTCCTGAGAAGTCAAATCGCGCCATTGACCGGGTGGCAGATCTCCTATGTGTAGGTGAGCGATCGCCACTCTTATTAAGCGTAAGGTGGGAAATCCTACTTTAGCCGTCATCCGCCTTACCTGGCGGTTTTTACCTTCTGTCAAGACTAGTTCTAACCATGCTGTAGGCACGCTTTTGCGATCGCGAATTGGCGGATCTCTTGGTGGTAAGGTTGGTTCGGGTTCTAGCAGTTTAACTTTGGCTGGTCGAGTTCGATAATTCTCAATTATCACTCCTTGTTCTAACTGCTGAATCGCTGATGCATTTGGAATTCGTTCTACTTGCGCCCAATAAGTGCGGCTATGTCCAAATTTAGGATCGGCAAGTCGATGTTGAAGTTGTCCGCGATCGGTTAGTAGCATCAATCCCTCGCTATCCCAGTCGAGGCGACCGACAGGATAAACTTTGGGAATGGGAATGTAATCTTTAAGCGTGCGCCGCTCTTTTGCGCCAGCGCGATCGCCATCGCTAAACTGGCTCAACACCCCGTAGGGTTTGTTAAACAAAATGTATCGGTGTTTACCCATTACTCAAACAAATCCAACGGTAAATAACCGTAAGTACCGTTGACTGATTCTTCTACCAATGAATGATAGGATACCAGCACGCCGCGATACGTACCCGTGTAGGAGTCGAGGTAGTACGTCTGTCTTTGACCGTTGAATTTAATATATACCGGAGCGATCGCCGCAGCTAAATCGGTAGGCGCGATCGTGACTGTAGATCCTAAAGCTTTGGCATAAGATGCTAATGCTGCTAGCCCTAGCTCTGGCGTGTCAGCACAAATTCCCAAGTTGACAAAATCTGCTTGCGTACTTAGGAGTACTAATGCTTGTTGCAACTGGGCGGCTTCTGCTGCCGATTCTACCGGTTTAACTTCCAAACAACTGAAAGCTTCCAGTAATTTTTGGGCTGAGGCGATCGCGAAACGATCCGAAAGTGGCTGAGACATAAGCAGCGATGCATGAGATGCATGAAATAACGCCTGAAGCTCTGCTTGTTGCCATAGTAGAACAGTCTATGCCAAGCAACACGGAGGGAATAATTTACAGCCTGAAGTAACTTCTAAAGAATAGGCAAGCTGATTCCAAACTATTTTCAAAACATTGCCTAGAACTAGACCTATAATCGATTGGTCAAGGCTAAACTCTTGCCAATTGCGAATTTGATTTAAAGTTTAGTTTCTCATCCTAGCATACGGAAAGTCATAATTTACTGGCTTTTCCAACTCGGCACGAACTGTTACCTCAGTTGAGTTCGCTTGATGTCAACGATTCTACCCAACTTATAGATTCGATTTGGATTGACCGAAAAATATGAGCAAAGCATGAACCTCGATTTTAGTTTCAGTAATTCTGCCAATACGTTGTGAATCCTGTATTCAATGCAACTAATTCCTCTGTGAATGCGTCAAGTCCAATTGAATGCAGAACGCGAACTGCGATTCTCCCTCGAATAAGATTCATTTTTTGCTAGTGCTTCCATTGCTCAATTATTTAAAGTTTAGGTAAATTTTCTCAGCTAGGTATGCGATTCCATCAGTTCTCGATAACAAGTTGAGTATAATAATTTCTGTTTACCTATATTTTCAGTGTATCTACGCAAATGCCAGCTCCTACCAACAAGTACTATCTCTGGAGACATAGTGATTTGTACGTTCGCGGATTCAACAGATGAATTGTAATAATGCCTGTTCCTAAAGTTTGACTCTACTAAATAAACTTCTATTATTTTTTCATGAAGATAGCCCTAGTTCACGATTATCTAACGCAAAGAGGTGGCGCAGAGCGAGTTTTTGAACTGCTTTGTCAACGCTATCCCGAGGCAGACATCTTTACTTCTGTATACGATCCCGAACAAACTGTCGATTTAGGTAACCGTATAGTTCACACGACAGGATTACAAAAAATCCCAGGTGCAGCAAAATATTTCCGAATGCTGGCTCCTCTCTATTTTCCTGCTTTTCGCTCTCTGGATTTGCAGGATTACGACCTCATTATTAGTAGCAGCAGTAGCTTTGCTAAAGCTGTGAAGAAGAGGAAGGGAGCGCAACACATTTGCTTTTGCCATAACGTGACTCGGTTTTTGTGGGATACAAAAACTTACTTGAGAGAGTATGGGGACTATCATTATTTCTATCCGTTAATTGAAATGATCTTTCGCAAAATGCGAGAGGTTGACCGAATTTATGCTCAAGAACCCGACCTTTATATTGCTAACTCTAGTATCGTAGCTCGACGAATTAACCAGCACTATGGCAAACCAGCACTGGTGATTAACTACCCAATTAATAGCGGTAACTTTACTTTTTCTAATGACAAGGAAAATTTTTATTTAGCTTCAGCTCGTCTAATCAGTTACAAACGAATTGACGTAATTGTGGAAGCATTTAACTGGCTGGGATTACCTTTAGTCATCATCGGCGATGGACCAGAACGCCAACGGCTAGAGTCAAAAGCGCTGAAGAACGTCAGATTTTTAGGACATGTCAGCGATGCCGAACGAAAATATTTAATGTCAAAAGCTTGCTCTGTTGTTGTTGCGGCTTTAGAAGATTATGGACTAGTACCAGTAGAAGCAAATGCCAGCGGTACGCCCGTGATTGCCTATGGCGCGGGAGGAGTCATAGATACTCAAATTCCAGGACATACAGGAGTATTCTTTTACAGACAATCGCCAGATGCAATCCAAAATGCTTTGCTTGCTGCCAAAGAAATTCAGTGGGATTACGGCAAAATTCGCCATCACGCCCTGAGTCATTTTTCAGAACAAGCGTTTTTTAGCAAAGTTGAACGGGCGATCGCCGATACGGTGAGTAGCATTGCATAAGTTCATTAGGATCGTTGTAGACTGTTTGGAGTGCTAGGCATGGTTAGAGTAAATGAGAGTAATATGCCCATGACCGTCGAAGAATCAGACGGTGGTTACGGGCAGTTGTTAGCAGTTTTGATGCGCCGTCGCTACTGGCTGCTGGGGGTTATGGGAGCGGTGTTGACAATTGCCACTGTGTTTACCTTAATCTCCAAGCCTACATATCAGAGCGAGATGCAGTTACTGATCGAGCCGAATTATCAGGGGAAGAAAGATGGCACGACCCCGAGACAAGGCGAGCAGTATGCTGATTCTGGAGTCACGATTGACGACTATGCCACGCAAATTAACGTCATGCGTAGTTCGCTGCTGATTCAAAGGGCAGTCGATATTCTCCGCTCCGAATATCCTACGCTTACAGTGGCGGAGGTGAAGAAAAACTTAGTACTAAAACAAGTTGTTGAAGAAAAAGCCAATACCAAGATCGTCGAGGCGACTTATACAGCAAACGATCCGATTAAAGCACAAAAAGTCCTGAAAGCCGTCCATACAGTTTATCAAATTTATAATCGCGAACAACAAGAGCAGCGGTTGAAAAAGGGTTTGAAGTTTATTAACGAACAAATCCCTGCCGTGACTAAAACAGTCGATCAAGCAGAGAATAAATTAGAAGAGTTTCGCAAAAATAATAACCTGATCGATCCAGAGCAACAAGCGGCAACAGTCAACAACTCGTTAAATGCGATCGCGCAGGAACGCGAAGTCATCCGCGCCCAGTATAATGACTTGCAAGCACGCTACGGTCAACTGCAACAGCAACTCGCTCGTTCTCCCCAACAAGCGCTAGTTGCTTCCCGCTTGAGCCAATCATCGCGCTATCAAACCCTACTCAACGAGTTGCAGAGAACGGAACTCGCCCTATCACAGCGGCGGGTTGTCTTCACGGATGAAGACCCTAACGTGAAAAAATTACTCGAACAACGGCAAAACCTGCTGAGCATGATGAAGCAGGAAGGCGGACGAGTTCTGGGTGAGGGACAAGCATCCCAAGCAGCAGCAGCTGGTAATGCGGCAGATGGTATTCTCCAGCAAGGACAATTAGGAGCGCTCGACCTCAACCTGGCAGGTCAATTGATCGAAGTACAGACAAATATGAATGCGATGCGGGCGCGGGATAACAGCCTAGCGCAAACACAGCAGAAGCTACGTAGCGATCTCAAGCGCTTCCCAGTGCTATTAGCAGAATACAACCGTCTAGTTCCCTTCGTCCAAATTAACCGCGATAAACTTCAGCAACTGTTGAGAGCGCAGCAAGAATTAAGTTTAGAAATTGCAAGAGGTGGATTTGACTGGCAAGCTTTGGAAGAACCACGTCTAGGATTGAAAGTTGGTCCCAACTTGAAGCTGAACTTGTTGTTGGGTCTAGTTGCGGGGTTGATGCTGGGTAGTTTAGCTGCCTTCTTGCGCGACGCGGTCGATGATTCTGTCTACAGTTCGGAAGACTTGGAGAAACAATTCGAGTTACCCTTGTTGGGCATGACTCCAGAATTGCCCAGAGGCAGAGTGGCACAACCAGAAGTCAGTTTGCCTTTTGGCAAGCCGCTGCATCTGTCGCCCTGGACGGTACAAGTACGAAATTGGCCCCCATCATGGGAATCGCTGGATTTGATTTATCGCAATCTCCAGTTGATGAACGAAATGGCTGCATTCAAATCTTTGGTGGTAACTTCCGCCGTAGCAGGTGAGGGTAAATCTACTTTAGCCTTGGGTCTAGCTTTAAGTGCGGCACGGCTGCACCAGCGTGTGTTGTTGATCGATACCGACTTGCGCCGTCCGAGTTTACATCAAATCCTGAATTTGCCCAACGATTACGGACTGTCTACCTTGTTGAGCAGCGATGCCACGCTGCCGATTCATAATGCAATTCAGTCTTCTGGCTCCTACATAGACATTTTGACTGCTGGACCACAGCCAGAAGACCCAGCCAACCTACTCAGCTCGCAAAGAATGCGAGAGTTGATGGCAGGATTCGAGCAAAATTACGATTTGATTTTACTCGATGCTCCACCTTTACTGGGTATGGTAGATGCGATGATTGCCGCTTCTTGCTGTACTGGTGTCGTGCTAGTTTCTCGCGTTGGCATGGTGAAGAAGACAGAGTTAGTACAAGCCAACGCCATGCTGAGAAAGCTTAACGTGATTGGAGTGGTGGCAAATGGCGTGAGTAACGTTTCTTATGGCTATGGAGCCTACTCTAGAGAACAAGGAGTTGAGCTGAAAAAAGTTTGGGGAAATGGTTAATAGTTGATGGTTGATAGTTGATGGTAATTAACAACCAACTACCAATTACCAACTACCCATTACCAATTCGTATGAAAATCCTATTCCTCGATCAAAGTGGCAAGCCAGGAGGGGCGGAGCTTTGTCTGTTGGATATTGCTAAACCATATCGCGATCGCTGTTTAGTTGGTTTGTTCGCCGATGGTGGGTTTAAAGATTTACTCCAACAGCACGAAATTCCCGTGCAGGTGCTAACTGGGCGATCGCTACAAGTGAGTAAAGACAGTGGTTTACTTCAAGGCGCGAGTAGCCTGGGTCAGTTGCTACCTTTGATTGCCCGCGTTGCCAAGATTGCCCGTGAATACGACATCATCTACGCCAATACGCAAAAAGCACTGGTGGTAGGAGCGATCGCATCCCTTCTCAGTCACCGCCCTTTGGTATATCACCTACATGACATCCTCTCCAGCGAACACTTTAGCCGCACTAACCTGCGTTTAGCTGTAACTTTGGCAAATCGTGCCTCGTTAGTCATTGCTAACTCCCAGGCAAGTCAAAAAGCTTTCCTCGCCGCCGGGGGAAATCCCAAACTCGTTCGTGTTGTCTACAACGGATTTGCCCCCCAGTTGTATCGACAGGAAAATTCCGTAGCTCAGACAAAGCAAGAATTGGGGCTAGAAGGCAAGTTTGTTGTCGGACATTTCAGCCGACTCGCACCGTGGAAAGGACAGCACATACTTCTAGAAGCACTGACGCAGTGTCCGCCAGAAGTGACAGCAATATTTGTTGGAGATGCTTTATTTGGCGAACAGGACTACAAGCAGCAATTACACCAGCAAGTTACCGAGTTAGGACTAGGACAAAGAGTACAATTCTTAGGCTTTCGTAGCGATGTCGTGTCATTAATGGCAGCCTGTGACTTAGTTGCCCACACATCGATTGCTGCGGAACCATTCGGGCGCGTGATTGTCGAAGCTATGCTTTGCGGTCGTCCAGTCGTAGCCAGCCAAGCTGGGGGTGCAGTGGAACTGGTAGAGACGGGAAAAACAGGTTGGCTCGTACCACCAGGAGATGCTCAGAAATTAGCAGAAATTATCAATACTTGTCGCCAGCAACCTGAATTGGCTGGTGCGATCGCCCATCAAGCCCAAATCTCAGCCAGTCAACGGTTTGAATTGAATGAGATAAATCGGCAGATCGAGCAGCTTTTGGCAGGAGTCAGGAGTCGGGAGTCGGGAGTCGGGAGTCGAGAAGAAAGCGATAAAGAGGACAAGGGAGAATTTTAGGTATGCAAATTTTGACATCAGAATAAAGCACTTGATAGAGGATAATTACCCCGACGACAAAACCCACAACCGTACCAAACTTGAGAATAATGCCTTCTGGCTGCACCTCGTGGAACTGTCGTTCGCGATCGATTAATTCTGCTTTGGTCTGTCCTTGGAAAATTTGACGCATTTACGTTGTTTCAGCCAACGAAAAATCAAGGTTTCACCCCACTCTGACAGAAGAGGGATATATAGCAGTTCTAAATGATTTGTAAAGTAGGCTTCTAGCCTGCGGCAGGCTAGAAGCCTGCTCCACGTTCATGAATCAAATAGGATTGCTATATTCACGGCTAGTGACAATAAATC
>NZ_PYCI01000245.1:0-3487 GCF_003015105.1 Chroococcidiopsis sp. CCALA 051
TGTTTTTGGTAGAAAGAGCATTTGTTCGCATTTTGTTCGATTGGTTTTGCGTCATTTCCATTTCTCCAAGAAAGCAACCACTTTATTTTTTAATGGAACAAAATTAAATTCCTTACAATAATTTAATAAACCCAGCTTGCTCAAAATGACGATCAGATGTAAAAGCCTTTATAATTCCTTCTTGCATCATAACTATAAAACTGATGCAGTCAGTTAAACTCCAGTTTTTATCAGGACGCTGTTTGTAGAGATTCCATCCTTCATTATATAAAGCCTGACTAATCGGGATAATCTGTAGGATCGGTAGAAGGTGCAAACCGTCAATAAAACTGGTAGCTTGATTTCGCGTTGAAGAAACACAGAATGCATCAGCTACTTCTAAAAATACAAATTCTGTTGTTACTAAATAAGTGTTTTGTCGGCGCAAATCAGCTTGAATCTCTTTTGCTGGCTGATGTAACGCATCTTTACTATTGAGAATCGCAATCCAGGCTGCTGTATCCACAAAAACTTTATTCAAGAGTGAGCCTCTCGTTTTGGAGTTCCATGAATGTAGTGGTCGTGTTGATGTGCTAGATCTTCAATTCCTGTATCTACAGCACATCGCTCGATCAGCTGTTCAAACTCATCCCATGCTAGCTCGTTTTCAACTACTGGCTGCTCTTTAATTAGTTGCTCGTCGATCGCTAACACTACTTTATGTCTACCGGGTGGAATATTCGGTGGTAGTTGAATTGCAGCTTTGCCGTCAGGCGTAACAGTCACGATCGCTTCGATAGTTATCATACCAATACTGCTGAAATCTATTTAGATCTGGATACAGTCTAGCAGTAGCAGTGTGACATCGTAACCGATATCACTGTCATCCTTGTAAAAGCAAATAAAGTTATGCAAAATTGAAGAATTGTCTACTCTGTTGCTGATGTATACAAGCTGCTAGCAGTATAAAGTAACTGCAACGATAGAAGCTTCTAGATGTTCTTGGGGCGATCGCATGGTTAGCATTGTTATTGTCTCTCACAGTCAGAAACTAGCCGAAGGCGTGCGGGAACTTGCACGGCAAATGGTACAGGACAAAGTACCCATAGCCGTAGCAGCAGGAATTGACGATCCTGAAAATCCACTGGGAACAGATGCTATGCAAGTCTATGAAGCGATCGCATCTGTATATAGTGACGACGGCGTTCTCGTCTTGATGGATCTCGGTAGCGCCTTACTCAGTGCAGAAATGGCAATCGAATTCTTACCGGAATCACAACAAGATAAAATCCATTTATGCGAAGCACCCCTAGTAGAAGGTGCGATCGCCGCCTCTGTTGCCGCTACATCCAGCAATGATATCAATCGCATTATCTCTGAAGCACGACAAGCACTCACAGCAAAAGCAGCACAATTAAGTATTAATCCCCAAAACCAACATTCTACTGCCCCCCTTTTTAAGGGGGGTTGGGGGGATCTCCCAACGCGAGAAATCCACCTAACCATTCACAACCCCCAAGGACTACATGCTCGTCCTGCGGCTCAATTTGTCACTACAGCAACTCAGTTTCACGCTCAAACTCGCGTGCGAAATATCACCAGAAATACAGAATTTGTGAGAGCAGATAGTATCAATCAAGTTGCTACATTAGGAGTACGCCAAGGACACGAAATCGCGATCGCTTCTGTTGGTGAAGATGCAGATGCGGCACTGTCAGCATTACAAATACTTGTCGAAAATAATTTTGGTGAGACTCATCATACTTCATCTCTTCACATTCATACTCTCTCTGATTCTCCACAGGCAATTCCTGCGTCCCCAGGAATTGCGATCGCCCCAATTTTTCAATATCATTTGCATCAAATAAAAGTTCACGAACTTTGTGTAGCTGATGTAGAGGCTGAATGGCAGCGTTTACAAACAGCGATCGCAACTGCCCAACAAGAAATTCAAAATATCAAAGATCGAATTCATATTCATGAAAATGAAGCAGCAATATTTGATGCACATCTTTTAGTTTTAGCAGATCCAGCAATTATCGAACCCGTACAAAAACGAATTTTTGAGCAACATCAAAATGCTGAATTTGCTTGGGCTACTGTTACTGATGAAATAGCGAATAGTTATCGCTATCTTGATGACGTTTATTTACAAGAACGAGCTAAAGATATTGTTGATGTAGGACAAAGAGTTTTGCGATCGCTCCTTGGTATGACTACTACCAATATAGAATTAACTCAGCCCAGTATTCTTGTTGCTCGCGATCTTTCTCCTTCTGATACAGTCCAATTAGATCGGACAAAAGTATTAGGAATTTGTACGTTACAAGGTAGCGCTACTTCTCACAGTGCAATTCTGGCACGCACGTTAGGAATTCCGGCTGTTGTCGGTGTCAACTCACAGATTTTAAATTTAGAACCTGGTACGCTATTAGCAATTGATGGTGAAAATGGCAATATTTGGATACAACCCGATTCTCAAACAATTGCTACCCTCGAAGCGAAAAGAGATGCGATAATTACCGCCAGACAGCAAGCACGAGCCAAAGCACAAGCACCAGCGATCGCCCGTGATGGTAAGCGAATTCCAGTCTTTGCTAATATTAGTAGTATTGCCGATGCTCAAATTGCGATCGCGCAAGGTGCAGAGGGAGTCGGATTATTACGCACCGAATTATTGTATCTCGACAGAACCTCCTCACCTACAGAAGCAGAACAATTTGAAATTTATCGTGCGATCGCCCAAATTTTAGCAAACCGTTCCCTAATTATTCGTACTCTGGATGTAGGTGGCGACAAACCTCTTTCTTATCTAGGATTACAAGCAGAAACTAATCCTTTTTTAGGCTGGCGAGGTATTCGATTTTGCTTGGATCGTCCTGAGCTTTTCAAAACTCAGTTACGAGCAATATTACGAGCTAGCTCAGGATATCAAATTAAAGTTATGTTTCCCACAATTGCAACTTTAGCAGAACTACAAGCAGCTAAAGCAATTTGGGCAGAAGCACAAACAGAATTGTCCCAAGCTGGTATTCCCTTTGATAAAAATATTGAAATTGGCATCATGATAGAAATCCCATCTGCGGTTGCGATCGCAGATAAACTTGCCTCTGAAGTCAACTTTTTCAGCATTGGTACGAATGACTTAAGCCAATATATCATGGCAGCAGACCGCACCAATCCGAAAGTTGCTCCATTAGCTGACGCTTTTCATCCTGCTGTATTGCAAGCAGTTCAAAAAACTGTGCAAGCCGCGCACCATGCAGGAATTTGGGTAGGATTGTGTGGCGAACTCGCAGCCGAACCCTTAGCTGTACCCATATTACTAGGTTTAGGTTTAGACGAATTAAGTCTTAATCCTCAATCTATTCCTCAGATTAAACAAATAATCAGTCAATTAACAACACAAGAAGCAGAGGCGATCGCTCATTCTGTTATGCAACTTGACTCAGCTACCCAAGTTAAATCTTTTATCTCCGATTCCCCCCTTTTTAAGGGAGGTTAGGGG
>NZ_PYCI01000159.1:0-14190 GCF_003015105.1 Chroococcidiopsis sp. CCALA 051
ACCCATTACCCATTACCCATTACCAACTACTAATTCCCTACACCCTACATCCCACACCCTTTCTTCACGCTCTTACTGACAACTGCTCCCAACAGGTAATCAAATTTCCTGTAGCAGTTTTTGCGGATCGACTTGCGCAGCCATTTCTTGCTTTTTTAATTCAATTGCTTTTAGTTCATCTAATTGCCTGAGAATTTTTTCACCCACATTTTCTGGCAGTACTTGAGCAATACGCGAGGTTTCGTATTCTATAGAAATCATTCTAATAATTTGACAATATCCGTATAATAATTCTTCCGACAATTTAATTTGTTGTGCGATTTTGTCGATCCCTTTGCTCGTAATGTCAATTTGACGACTATATAATTCCTGTTGCGCGCTTAACATTTTTTGCTGTAAATTTTTTAAGCGTCGAATCAATTTTTTATTAGCATTTAACTCTTGTTGCAGCTTGAGAATCTGTTGCTCCATCTCATGTTTTTGCGATAGCAATTGTTGCTCAGAGGTGAGCCTACCTAACTCTTGGCGATCGCGCTCTTTGAGTCTTTGACGCATAGTTGCATAGGTTCCTATGCCTGCCGCTGTAGGTGCAGCCGCAGCTAATAGCAGTTTATTGGTTGTAGGATTTAGAATGCATAACGGTACGGTAATGGCTAGAGCAAACTTACTAATATTAAAAGCTAGAGATTTCGCTCTTGCTCCTGGTTTTCTTAAAAGATAATTTTCGCCTGTATGAGAATTTTCTAGCCATAGCAAATCTTTTAAAACCTTACCTTGCATCAGATAAAGCAAAAGTAGTTTATCTCCAGCTACAGCTGATATTCTTTCCTCTCGTCCTAAAGTAGAAAAATCTAGTGCTTGCAGCAGATTATTTTTGTATAGATTCCCTACATCATACAACCGCAATTGATAAACACGTCTGTATTCTGGTTGCTTATTATATTTATTTCGATACGATGATTCTAGATATGAATTAAAGCTAGCAACTTCGGTGCGTAATAAAGCATATCTATAGTCACACTTGAGACATATACCTTCGAGAAAGTCTTCATCGCATTCTTCAAAGCTGGGAAAATAGACAGAATGACGACAAGCCGGACAGGAAATTTGCAGTGTCATGGAAGGAGCTAGGGGCGATCGTGAGAGCTGAGAGACTGTAGGCAGAACTCTTTTTAAAGCATGAGGATTGAAAAAGGCTGAGGAAATCTTTCTTTTTCTGCAAAAAAAGTCTAGCCTCTAGCCCTTAATCCCTCGATCCTAACCCCAAGTCCCTCCAGAGAGGTTGCGGGGATGGCAGTTGAGTTAATAAAGTTGATAAACTGTTGTACGAGTTCGGGATTGCGCCATCCTCGATTGGTTTCTGCAACCAAAACTTTTAATGCTTCTTCCTGAGACAGCGCGCGTTTGTATGGGCGATCGCTAGTCAGAGCGTCATAAATATCAATAATTTGAAATACTTGGGCGAGATAAGGAATCTGTTCTCCAACCAGTTGATAGGGATAACCAGAGCCGTCCCAGCGTTCGTGATGGTGCAAAACAATTGGAATCACCCCTCGCATCGTCCGCAGGGGTTGACAGATTCTCTCACCAATCAAAACGTGCTGTCGCATCACTTCCCACTCTTTGGGATTTAGTTTTCCAGTCTTCAGCAGCACGGCATCGGGAATGCCAACCTTACCAATATCGTGTAAATAACTACCCCACATCAAATCTCGTCTCTGAGCGCGGGATAGATTGAGATAGCCACCGAAAGCATCGCTCAAGTTTACCAAGCGTTCGCAGTGATCGCCAGTATTGGGATCGCGGCTTTCCACTGCTCTAGCAATGGAAAATAACACCTGCGAAGCATGATCTAAATCTTCATTCAAACGCTTTTGACGCACCAAGGATTTGACGCGGGCAGCTAATTCCAGGCGATCGAAAGGTTTGCTTAAAAAATCATCTCCCCCAGCTTCAATCCCACGAATTCTAGCTTGTCTATCGTTTAAAGCTGTGATAAAAATGACTGGGATCAGCCTTGTCTGTTCGTCCTGCTTCAGTTGGCAACAAACTTCAAATCCATCCATTTCTGGCATCATCACATCCAGTAGGATTAGATCCGGTTGACCTTGACTGACGGACTCTAGCGCTGACGAGCCACTATCTGCTTCTAAAACTTCGTACCCCTCTACCGAGAGAATAGCTACAGCCGTCATACGACTAGCTGGATGGTCGTCAACTACCAGGATTTTAGGCGGAGCTAGATCGAAGCTGTTCACTCAATATACCTGTATTATTATCTACAATCTGAAGTCTGTGTGAAGTCTGTTGGAAGGACAACAAGCTAGACGGAACAATCCGTCAAAAGTAACAGACTCATCAGTGAGATTGTTTCATTTTGTCAAAAAATATCTGAATTATACCGGAAAAGTTTTAATAAATTAACTTTAGTTTATCTTTGAGGCATTAGTCACGTATGGTTAATTCTACCTCTGCTTTCGCAACTTCTACTTTCAGATTTTACTTTCACAACATACAGCACTTTTCTCAACTACTAACTCTTACCATTCTAAAGTTTAGGTGAGAAAAGACATAGTGGATACCAGTTTTTAAACCGTCTATAGCCACGCATTCGCAAGTCAACCCCACACCCCACAATCCATTCGCCGATAACTTTGTAGAGACGTTACATGTAGCGTCTCTACACTGATAACTGATAACTGATAACTGACTAATGCTCATCGCCTAAACAAATGCCCAAGCCACGGGCAGTTTTAACCAGCGTACCGTGAGGATTCACTGCGCGGTATTGGGCGATCGCCTCGGGAATAGGAACGCTGACAACTTGCCGTTTTTGCCACGTTACCATCTGGTCATACTGTGCTTCGGCAATCAGATCGACAGCCGCAACACCAAAAGCAGAGGCAATCACCCGTTCTAGTGGTGACGGCGTACCACCTCGTTGAACGTGTCCTAGTACCGTAACTCGCGTTTCTGCCCCAATCCGAGTGCAAATTTCGTCAGCTAAATATTGACCGATGCCACCATAGCGACATTGTCCCAAGCGATCGGTGGACATGACGCATACACCTGTTTCCGTCCGCACTGCTTCCGATACGACGACGAGAGAATAATTTTTCCCCTGTTCTTGTCTTTCTTTAATCGTGTAACAGACGCGCTCGACAGTGTAAGGAATTTCTGGAACTAAAATCACATCAGCACCACCAGCAATCCCCGCACTGATGGCGATATGTCCCGCATCGCGTCCCATGACTTCTAAAATCATCACCCGGGAATGACTAGCAGCCGTAAAATGTAACCGATCTAAAGCTTCAGTGGCAATACTGACAGCAGTATCAAAACCGATTGAAAGTTCGGTTACGCCGACATCATTGTCAATCGTTTTAGGAATTGCTACCAGGTTGAGATTTCCTTGTTGGGCAAGGCGACGTAAAATCGCCATACTACCGTCACCACCAATGCCAATCATGGCATCCAAGCCTAATTGGTGGTAGCCAGCAATAATGTCTTCCGAGCGATCGCGGATAGTCCCGTCTGGCATCGGAAAAGCAAAAGGATCGCCTTTATTGGTCGTTCCTAAAATTGTCCCACCAGCTACGAGCAATCCATCAACTTTGTCAATTTCTAAGGCGATCGCTTGTGGTGGTTGAGCCATCAATCCTAAAGTGGCTTGTCGAATTCCAAATACCTCCCAGCCATAAGTACCGACAGCGCGATGCACCACGGCACGAATCGCGGCATTCAAACCCGCACAATCTCCACCACTGGTCAAAATTCCAATTCTTTTCATTCAGTTATCAGTTATCAGTTATCAGGGAGCGATCGAGCGATCGAGCAAAGGGAAGAGAGAGTCGCGGAGCAAGACAAGTCGCGCATTCACAAGTCACAAGTCGCAATGAATTCCGAATTCCGAACTCCGAATTCCAAATTCTTTCCACGCACCACTCTACCAAAGCAGTACATTAGACTGAAACAGGTAGCATCGATCTTAATTACAATTTGATTTTAGATTTCTTTATTTTTTGCAATATTCAGCTAGTTCTACGCAGTGATTACTTCAGATAACGATTCTTTTGATTTTTCGGATGCATTAACTATTCCCCAAGCCCCGCCTGGTTATAAATCAGGCTTTATTGGGATTATTGGTCGTCCTAATGTTGGTAAATCGACGTTGATGAATCAACTTGTGGGGCAAAAAATTGCAATTACTTCTCCAGTCGCGCAGACAACGCGCAATCGCTTGCGAGGAATTTTGACCACACCCGCAGCTCAATTTATTTTTGTCGATACGCCAGGAATTCATAAACCCCATCATCAGTTGGGAGAAGTGTTAGTCAAAAATGCTCAGATTGCCATTGATTCTGTCGATGTAGTCTTGTTTGTGGTCGATGGTTCTCAAGTTGCTGGGGGAGGCGATCGCTTTATTATCGAGTTGCTAACTCAGACACAAACCCCTGTAGTTCTAGGGCTGAACAAAATCGACCGGAGATCGACTAATACTGAAGATTTGGATCGTTCTTACCAAGAAATAGCTAAATCTTACCAATGGCAGATGCTAAAATTTTCAGCTCTCAATGGTGAGGGCTTAGAAGCTTTGCAACAGGCAATTGTAGAATGTTTGGAGCCTGGTCCTTATTATTATCCTCCCGACTTAGTTACAGATCAGCCAGAACGTTTTATTATGGGAGAATTAATTCGCGAACAAATTTTATTGCTAACACGGGATGAAGTTCCTCACTCGGTAGCAATTACTATTGACAAAGTGGAGGAAGCTCCTAATATTACCCGTGTATTTGCGACTATTCATATCGAGCGAGATTCTCAAAAAGGAATTCTGATCGGTAAGGGAGGAGCAATGCTCAAAGCGATCGGTAGCGCTGCTCGCGAACAAATTCAAAAGCTAATCGCAGGGAAAGTTTATTTAGAACTATTTGTAAAAGTACAACCAAAATGGAGGCAATCTCGGCTCAGACTATCAGAATTTGGTTACAAAGTAGAAGAATAGTTGGTAATGGGTAATGGGTAATGGGTAATGGGTAGTTGGTAATCGGTAGTTGCTCCCTCAACTTCCTCAGTTCCCGATCGCTTTGCGACTCTTTCTTCTCCCCCCTGCTCGATCGCTCCCTGCTTCCTTGCTTCACTGATAACTCAAACATGTTTGAAAAATCTAATCAGACTTCACTCAATAAAAATAAAGATGTTGTCCTGTTAATTAAAGGATTAATTATTGGCAAAGTTCTGACCTTGCTGGTTATTGGTGGTTTGTTGTGGTGGCTAAAACCTCAATTATGGAGCAGCGCTACTGCTACAAATCAAACTTCAGAAAATCCAGTAGCAACAACCAATGGTTCTACCTACGATCGCACGACAGGTGTACCATCAGGTACGTTTAACTATGGTGGTAGTGCTGCATGGATACCAATCCGCCAAGTGGTTGACGCTCAGATTCAGCAAGCACGCCCAGAACTTCAATTGCGTTATGTCCAGCCGCCTAATGGTAATTTGAGTTCTAGTGTGGGAATACAGATGCTGCTCGACGGGAAATTAGATTTTGCCCACTCCTCTCGTCCGCTAACAGCAGCAGAAAAAGCACTGGCACAAAAGCAAGGATTGACACTGGCAGAAATTCCAATTGCGATGGATGGGATCGCCGCCGTCGTTCATCCCTCTTTGCAAATTTCTGGTTTAACCGTAGAGCAGTTGCAGCAAATTTATCAAGGCAAAATTACCAACTGGAGTCAGTTAGGTGGGGAAAACTTGCCAATCGTACCATACACTCGTCATCCTCAAGATGGTAGTCCGGTTGCAATCTTTTCTACGTCAGAGCAAGCTTTTGGGACAAACGTGCGCTCTGTCAACTCCACAACAGCCGCCTTGCGTTTAGTTAATCAGACTCCAGGTGCAATCTATTATGCTTCTGCCCGTGCGGTCGTGCATCAATGCGGGGTCAAGCCAATTCCCTTGGGAGAGAATAGCGATCGCTTCGTCGCTCCCTATCGCGAACCGCTATCTCAGTCTTGCCCTAATCAGCGTCATCAACCAAACTTAGCAGCTTTTGCAGATGGCAGCTACCCCCTAACTCGTAATTTATACGCGATCGTCAAGCAAGATGGAGGTAGGGCGCAACAAGCAGGAGAGGCTTACACCAAACTCCTCCTTTCTGACCAAGGACAACAAGCCATCCGACAAGCTGGCTTCGTGCAAGCAGCAGCCTCTACTACACAAAACAAACCAACTAACTAACAAATCTTTAATTCCGAATTCCGAATTCCGAATTCCGAATTCCCTAATCTAGTTCCCGCCGCCCTTCTAAAGCTCTTGCTAACGTCACCTCGTCAGCGTATTCTAAATCGCCACCTACGGGTAAACCAAAGGCGATTCGCGTCACTTTTGTGAATGGTTTGAGGAGTTGACCGACATACAGCGTTGTCGTCTCTCCTTCCACGCTAGGACCAATTGCTAAAATCACTTCCTTGGGTTGTTGTTGACTCACCCGTTGTACCAGTGATTGAACTGTTAGCTGTTCGGGTCCGATGCCATCCATCGGCGAAATCACTCCCCCCAAAACGTGATACTTGCCGTGATATTCTCTAGTTTTTTCCAGAGCAATCACGTCGCGGGAGTCAGCCACAACGCAAATTGTGTTGTTATCTCGGTTAGAGTTACGGCAGATTTCGCAAACAGGTTCCGCTGATAAATGAAAGCAGACTTTACACAAACCCACTTGCTGTTTGGCTTCTAATAAAGCCTGTGCTAAGGCTTGAACTTCTGCTTCTGGACGTTTCAAAATGTGTAAAGCAAGGCGCTGAGCGGTCTTGGGACCTACTCCTGGCAAGCGCTGCAACTGCTCGATCAAACGAGCCAAAGGACGTGCGTAAACCGTGGTCTTATCTCCTGCGATCGCTTCTTTATTTTAACAGGGAGTCGGGAGTCAGGAGTCGGGAGTCGCAACTAGCAACTAGCCACTCACAAATGACCAATGACCAATGACCAACACGATTTAAGATGTAAATGAGCTTTCAGCCCCCCAGTTAAATTTATGGAATTAGCAACTACTAATCTTCCCAGCAGCGATCTAGATGCCTTTTGGATGCCGTTTACAGCTAACCGTCAGTTTAAGGCTAGTCCCCGTTTGTTAGTGGCGGCTGAGGGGATGTATTACACCACATCTGACGGACGGCAGATAATTGATGGTACGGCGGGGTTATGGTGCGTCAATGCGGGTCACGGTCGCCGAGAAATTGCCGATGCGGTACAAAAACAGGTGATGCAGTTGGATTTTGCTCCGACGTTTCAGATGGGACATCCAGCACCGTTTGAATTGGCGACACGGTTGGTAGAACTTTTACCTGGAGATTTGAATCGCGTCTTTTTTATGAATTCTGGTTCGGAATCTGTCGATACGGCTTTGAAAATTGCGATCGCCTATCATCGGCTTAAAGGTCAAGGGGCGCGGCAAAGACTAATTGGTAGAGAACGCGGCTATCACGGGGTAAATTTTGGCGGTACGGCGGTGGGAGGTACGGGAGCAAACCGCAAGTTATTCGGCAACATCGTAACTGGAATCGATCATTTATCCCACACTCATAATTTAGAACATAACGCCTTTACTCGCGGACAACCTAAGTGGGGCGAGCATTTAGCTAACGAGTTAGAGCGCCTGGTAACGTTACACGATGCCTCAACCATTGCTGCTGTTATTGTGGAACCAGTTGCAGGATCGACAGGAGTTTTGCTACCACCAGTCGGATATTTGCAAAATTTACGCCAAATTTGCGATAAACACGGCATTTTACTGATTTTTGATGAAGTGATTACGGGTTTTGGGCGTTTGGGTAAGCCATTTGCTGCCGATTATTTTGGAGTCATACCAGACATAATTACGGTGGCGAAAGGAATTACCAACGCTACTGTGCCGATGGGAGCGGTATTCGTGCGCGAGGAAATTTACCAAACCTTTATTGAGGGAATAGAAAACGGGATTGAATTTTTCCACGGCTACACCTACTCCGGTCATCCCGTCGCCTGTGCTGCGTCTCTGGCTACGTTAGATATATACAAAAAAGAAGGATTGCTGACTCGCGTATCAGAAATTGCGGATTACTGGGAAAATGCCGTCCACAGTTTGCGCGGTTTACCCCATGTTATCGATTTACGGAATCTGGGATTGGTAGGAGCGATCGAACTAGAATCAATTCCAGGCAAACCAGGAGCAAGGGGATATGAAACTTTTGTCAAATGCTATCAGCAAGGCGCATTAGTCAGAGCAGCGGGAGATAATATTGCGCTGTCGCCACCGTTGATTATTGAAAAGCAGCATATCGACGAATTGTTTGGTGTGGTAACGGATGTTTTGAAGCAATTAGCGTGATGATTACATAGACTGTAGGGGCGCACAGCTGTGCGCCCCTACAAATTTTGCGTATTAATCGATCGCAAATTTATCGGCTTTCAGAAGCGACTCTGACATCTGTATCGCTGGGTTCCAACTGCTGGGGTGGCTGAGGTGGACGACGAGATTGAAAGCGATCGCGCAAATTACTGATAACAATGTACAGTACTGGCACGACAAACAAACTCAAGAACGTTGCCACGAACATGCCACCAAATACTGCCGTACCGAGTGCTTGACGACTTTTTGCCCCCGCACCCACGGCAATGACTAAGGGGAAAATCCCTAATAAGGTAGAAAGAGCCGTCATCAAAATTGGTCGCAAGCGTTCCTGGGATGCTTGAATCGCTGCTTGCGTAATTGACAACCCGCGATCGCGCAATTGGTTGGCAAATTCTACAATCAGAATTGAGTTTTTACTTGCCAATCCGATCAGCATTACCAAACCAACCTGACAGTAAACATCATTCGGTAAACCCCGCAGATTCTGAGCTAACAAAGCTCCGAAAATTGCTAGGGGAACCGCCAGCATGATGATCAATGGATCGACGTAATTCTCGTATTGAGCCGCCAGCACTAGGAATACGAAGACCAAGCCTAAAGCAAAGATAATCGGTGCTTGACCGCCCGATTCTGTCTCGTCTAAAGAAATACCCGACCACTCGTAGCCCATACTAGCTGGGAGAATCTCCGCTGACAGTTTTGCCATCGCGTCCATTGCTTGTCCGGTACTAAAACCAGGAGCCGCAGAACCGTTAAGTTCGATCGAGCGGAAGAGGTTATAGTGTGTAATTGACTGCGCTCCAGTAGTCGGGGTGACTTTTACCAAGTTGCTCAGCGGAATCATCTGCCGCTGGTCGGGATCGGTTTGATTCGATCGCACGTATAATCTACCAATATCCTCTGGATTCGAGCGAAACTGCTTGTCGGCTTGGACGTACACCCGATAAGTCCGCCGTTGTAGGTTGAAATCGTTGACGTAGCGCGAACCCATGTATGTTTGCAGGGTATTTAAAATTTCGTCTACATCGACTTGTAAGGCTTTGGCTTTGTTGCGATCGATCTCGATCTCCATTTGCGGCGCATTTGCCCCAAAAGTACTAAAGACAGCTGACAATCCAGGGGTTTGATTTCCACGTTGCATCAGTTGTTGCATCACGCCGACAAGATCGTTAAGGGGAAGATTTCCCTGACGGTCTTGCAGTTGATATTGGAAACCGCTGACGCTACCCAAACCGCGAATTGCGGGCGGATTTACAGGCAGAATTCTAGCTTCGGGAAATTGGGAAACAACACCGCGCATCCGATTAATCAGAGCTTCTGCCGATTGATTAGCTCCAGAGCGCTCACCCCAAGGTACGAGCGGGGTAAAAATTGCTCCCCTGTTAGCGGTGTTACCCGTACCGCCAATGCCGAAACCACCAACGGCAAAAGTTGCTTTGACTTCGGGTAATTTCAGATATTCAGTTTCGATTTTCCTCATCACGTCGCTGGTGTAGTTCAGCGAAGCTCCTTCGGGTCCTTGAATTAGGGTGATGAAATAACCTTGGTCTTCATCGGGTAAAAATCCGGTGGGGACGATTTGATACAACCATGCCGTTAGTCCTAAGAAGACGACAAATATTCCCAAAACAATCGGTTTGATCCGCGTTAGGAAACTGAGCGATCGCTCGTACTTGTGGCGCGTCCAATCGAGGAAGCGATTAAACTTACCAAACACCCAAGCAATAGGACCCCGTGCAGGTGGTTTCTGCCGCAGCAACAAGCCTGCCAGAGAAGGCGTTAGGGTAAGCGCCAAGAAGGTAGAAATTGTAATTGAAAAGGCGATCGTCAGCGCAAATTGCCGATAAATTTGTCCTGTGGCTCCTGGGAAGAAGGCGACGGGGACAAACACCGCCATTAGTACCAATGAAGTTGCAATCACTGCCCCAAACAATTCGTGCATCGCCTCCGATGCAGCTTGACGCGGTGGCATTCCCTCATCTTGAATCAAGCGAGAGATATCTTCCACAACAACGATCGCATCGTCTACTACCATCCCTGTAGCAAGGGTTAAACCGAACAACGTCAAGGAGTTAATCGAGAAATTGAACGCTTTAACAAAAGCAAACGTGCCGATCAAAGCTAGAGGAATTGTCACAACCGGAATCAAAGTCGTGCGCCAGTCCTGCAAGAACAGGTAAATCACCGCAATTACCAGCGCCACAGACATGAGCAGGGTAATAATGACTTCTTTGAGGGACTCTTCTACAAATAAGGTCGTGTCATAGGCTACCTGATATTCCATCCCTGGCGGAAATTGTTGAGATAGCCGTTCCATTTCGGCTTTAACATTTCGCGCCACCTCCAAATCGTTGCTACCTGGAATCGGAAAGATCCCGATCCCTACCGCCTCTTGACCCCGATACCGCAGGAACGAACTGTAGTTTTGCGCCCCCAATTCTACCCGCCCCACATCGCTCAATTTAATCAGGGTTCCGTCTGGTGCGGTCGAGATTACCATGTCTTCAAATTGAGACACGTCAACAAGTCTACCCACAGCCCGCAAGTCAATTTGATATTGCTGTCCGTCTTCTGTAGGTGGCTGACCGATTTGCCCCGCGCCTACTTGCAAGTTTTGTTCTTCGACGGCATCGACAACATCTTGTGCTGCTAAATTGCGGCTGGCGAGTTTATCGGGATCTAGCCACAGGCGCATAGCATAGCGACGTTCGCCAAAAATCCGCGCCTCGCTCACGCCCTTGACTCGTTGCAAGGCATCGACCATATAAAGATCGACGTAGTTGCTCAAGAAAACGTTGTCATATTGTTTGTTAGGCGAGAATATACCCATGCCCAACAGCAGGTTGTTGGTCTGCTTTGTCACCGTCACGCCGACTTGACGCACTTCCTGCGGCAACTGCGGTTCGGCGATCGAAACGCGGTTTTGCACGTCTACAGCAGCAATATCGAGATCCCGTCCTGCTTCAAACGTGACTGTAATCGTACTCGTACCGTCGTTGGCGCTACTGGAGTTGATGTATCTCATTCCATCAACGCCGTTGATTTCCCGTTCTAGTACTGTCGTTACTGTATCTTCTACGACTTCTGCACTTGCCCCAACGTAGTTAGCGGTTACTTGCACTTGGGGCGGCGCAATTTCAGGATATTGAGCGGCGGGCAGGGTAGGAATGCTAATCGCTCCTACCAGCAAAATAATGATGGCGCAGACGCTCGTAAAAACTGGTCGCTTGATAAAAAAGTCAACAAACATGAGGGAGTAGGGAGTAGGGTAGTTGTAGGGGCGGGTTTACCAAGCGGCTTTGCTACTAGCAAAAATTTCAGGTGAACCCGCCCGTACAGGAGTAGGGAGTGGTTCATAGTTAATAGCTAATAGTTGATTGCTATTAACCATTGACCATTAACTTATTGACCATTGACTCCCTTGTATCCTTAAGATTCAGGAGCGATCGGTGCGCCGTCTCTGAGGTTAAGCAGTCCTGAAGTGATAATTCGCTCTCCAGGTTTTAGTCCTTCGAGAACTTGGTAATTGTTACCTTGAATGCTGCCTAATTTGACGGGTTTTTGCCGTGCTATCAGTTGTGGTTGTCCCGATTGTGCCTGTTGAGACTGCTGTTGTGGTGCTGATTCTGCTACATAGACGAAGTTTTGCCCGCCAATCCGGTTAATTGCCGTTGTGGGAACGAGAATACCTTGGCGTTGATTCCAAATGACTCTCGCTCTTACATATTGGTCGGCACGCAGTTGATTTTGGGAATTTTCAAATAGAGATTTGACGAGTACGGATTGGGTATTAGTAGCGGTGTTAGGGGCAATGAAAAAGACCTTGCTCGTCCCTACACGCTTGCCTTGTCCGTCAAGCAGCTCGACTGGCATTCCCTGGCGTAGTTCTGGTCCCCGTTCGATGGGTACGGAGATATTGACTTCTAGGGGTTGGTTCTCGGTAACGCTTGTGAGTTGGGTTGATGTGTTGACAAAATCCCCCTCTTTGACCGGAATTCGCCCTACTGTACCCGCAAAGGGTGCGGTAATCGTGTAGTATTTCAGTTGCACTTCCTGTCCTTGGGTATTTGCTCTTGCTTCTGCCAAGGCTTTTTCCTGTTGAGCTACGGTAGCTTTCTGAGCGGCAATGCGTTTGTCGATCGCATTGAGTTCGGCTTTTGCCGTAGCAATTCTGTTGGTATAATCGTCCGCAACCGATCGCGCTACCGCTCCTTGGTCGGCAAGGTCAGAATATCGCTTGTATTCTTTTTCGTTAAATCTGACATTCGACAAGTTAGAAAGGCGTTCTGCTTGCAAGGAACTCAGGGTTGCTTCGGCATTTGCCACTTCTGCTTCGGCAGCTGCGATCGCGGCGGTAGAACTTTTGACGGCTGCTTGTTGTTCTTCTGGATCGATCTGGATCAGGTTCGCACCCCGATTGACGCGATCGCCTGGACGAACGAAAATACGAGAGACTTGCCCTTCAATTCTCGGCTGTAAAGTCACGGATCGTCGCGATTCTAAATTGGCAATATACTCGCTACTTTCGCTGACTGCTCCTGATTCTAGGGTGGCTAGCCTCACCTTAGTTGGCGGTTGCTGCTGTGCGGCTGAATTGGCGTTTTGATTTTTGGGTGCGAGTAAATACCATAGTCCAACTCCGCCACCAATGGCGATTAGACCGACCAATAACCACATCCACGGCTTGCGTTTACCTGGGGGTTTGTCTTGGACTTGTTTTCTCTCATCCGCTACGGATGCTTTAGGTTCTGATGATTCCATATTGAATAGAAAGCTTGCTAAATAAAAGTTTTGACTAACGAAGAGTCAGGAATTCTCTAAAGAGAATTGTAATTTTGGCTTATTGCCTCACCTTTGTGTAATAATTCATCGGTCAATACCAAACTCTACAGTTATCAGTTACATGTAACGTCTGTACAAAAAGTTGTCAGTTAGCGGTTTGATTACTTAAGTAGTGACTCCTGATAATAACGGTGGAAGTTATATTCGTAATAGGTTTAAATTCCCTTCTATACGCGATCGAGATTATTAGTTGTCTCCAATTCAAGTCACTTAAATTCGTTCCGGCGATTTTTGTTGAATGTTTATTGTCAAAAGTTGCTGTAACTGAGTAATATAAATTGACAAAACTTCCGCACGAAAACTGTAATAACAGTATTGCCCTGCACGCCTAGTTTCGATCAAACCGACTTTAACTAACTCCTTAATGTGATGAGAAACTGTTGCTTGCGATACAGGAAACTGCTCGACTATTTCTCGGCAAGATAGCTCATCATGGGTAGCGATCGCTGTTAGAATTTCCAATCGTCGTGGCTCTGCTAGAGCTTTTGCCACTTGCTGAAATTGGGCTGCGTCCATTTGAAATATTTCCTAGTTACTCAACCAATCGACGCAACCTAATACATAGTTTCAATAACATAGCCTTAATCACTATGCCTGAGTAACTATAGCTTCAATAACTCACAGTTTTAATACCTATAGTTTCAGTAACTATGTATAAATAACCCTGTCTAAATAACTATGTCGTTTATATATTGATATACATCGATTAACTGCTCCTGTCAACCGCTAGCAGCCAGATTGAACGAACGATCGCGAATCTACACCTTTTTCGGATTTTTGCGACTTCAAACCTCCAATTTCTATTGCTATGACAGAATTTTTAGCTCCTGCTTCTCCTTATATAGATTAAATCAAAATTACCGATTCTGATTTCCGACTTAAGATAGATGTAGTTAACAAAATTAACATTAATTCTCTCACTACACCCTACACCCCACACCCCACACCCCACA
>NZ_PYCI01000160.1:0-14067 GCF_003015105.1 Chroococcidiopsis sp. CCALA 051
ACCTAATACTTGTTTGATTAACTTGGCTCAAGTTATTGCTCCAGTTGTCATCCCCTATTTTTTTCAATTTGAATTACGTATCGATCGCGAATCTATCGAAAAAATTCAGGCTTTAAACGAGCGAAGATTACTTTTATTGCCAAATCATCCTACATTTCAAGATCCAATTGCAATCTTTGCTCTTTCTGGTAAGGTAAACCAAAAATTTTACTACTTATCAGCATATGAATTATTTCAAGGATTCATGACTGGAATCTTTCAAAGATTGGGAGTTTATTCTATCCGGCGTGGTTTAGTCGATCGCCCCAGTATTGCAAAAACAATAGACATATTAATTCAACCGAATTGTCGCTTAGTCATCTTTCCAGAAGGAGGATGCTCTTTTCAAAACGATACGGTCATGCCTTTCCGCGCTGGTGCTATCCAAATTGCTTTTCAGGCTATGAGTAAGCTAGCTAAGCAAGGAGAAATACCCGATCTATATGCTCTACCAGTTAGTATTAAATACCGCTATACACAAGATATGCAGAGAGTTATTCGTCAAACTCTCAACCGTTTAGAACAAGCATTAAGTATAGAATCCAGTCTAAAAGATTACGATCGCCTGCAAGCGATCGCACAACATGTTTTAGTCCGTATGGAACGAGAATATGAGATTTATTCACCTACTAAAGACGAACTAACCTGGAACGATCGCATTTCTCTGCTACGGATGCATATTTTAGAATCCTGCGAACAACAGCTAGGCATTTCTTCTAATCCTAAAGAACCAGTGCGAGAACGAACCTATAGAGTTGAATATGTACTAAAAACTCAAGTAGACACACTAGAGTCAGAAGCAACAGCAGAAACCGAAACTGCAACAGGCGATCGCGCTAACAAATATAGTTTAATTGAAAAGTCAATTAAACGCTTGTTAAACTTTGATGCGATTTACGATGGCTACGTAGCTGAAAATCCAACACCAGAAAGATTTTTAGACACCCTTACTCGCCTAGAACGAGAAGTATTCGATATCGATAAACCCCCAGCTAAAGGATATCGCCACGCCAGAATTAAAATTGGAGAGCCGATTAATCTTAAAGATTTCTTTACCGAATATCAACGCGATCGTGCTAACACTGTGGATGCTGTTACGCTCAAAGTTCAACAAATAGTACAGCAGAATCTCGATTTGTTAAATGGTAATTGGTAATTGGTAGTTAGTAGTTGGTAGTTGGTGATAGATATATATTGTTGAGTTTTCTCGCTCGTTCGGTATAGTTATGATTAATTACTTAAAATTTAATATAGGATCAATTATGTCAGCGAGGATGACATTCGCTAGTTGAGCGTGATAAGATTTACACATAAGTTAAACATTCATTCCGATGCGAGGAAACAGAAAATACTCTATACTCTGGTGACGAGAGCGAACTGAACAGACAGTAAGTGACAGCACCTGGAAGAAATATGTTTCTGTAATTTTACTTGTATGAAATTATTTGGTTAGATTGTAGGCAGTTCCAAGCTGCGGCAAAGTACCTATTATTACTGAGTACAAAAAATACCTTACATCAACTGAATTAAGGGTATCTACTGGAAAAACTATCTCTTCATGCAAGCGATCGCTTTGGCATGGAGATTTTCCAAATATATAGCAATTTGTGTCGAATTCAGGCAGATATCGCGGTCGTGCTAGACGGTTGATGGTTAGCAGTTAACTATCTTCACAACAGCGTGAGTTGCGTACATTACAAATGACATGGCTATAGCTAAGCGCGATCGCAACTATATCAACCGTATATTTTATTTAGAACAACAGTATGATCCGAGAAATTAAGTCCGAAAATATATTAATAGCGATGATTGTTTCTCATAAATTTCAAGCATCTGGAATTCATTTTTTTACTCCAGGTGATTTTTCGCAGCAATTAGCTTATATGCGTCATCCTGTTGGAAAAATTATTCCGCCTCACGTCCACAATCCAGTCAAACGGGAAGTGCAGTATACCCAAGAAGTACTTTTGATCAAAAAAGGTAAACTACGAGTAGATTTTTATAATGAGTCTCAGCAATATTTAGAAAGTTATATCCTCGAAGCAGGCGACGTGATTCTTTTAATTGCAGGTGGGCATGGCTTTGAAGTATTAGAAGAAATCGAAATGTTTGAAGTCAAACAAGGACCCTACGTAGGCGATCTAGATAAAACTCGATTTGTCGGAATTCAAACAGAACAAGCTCAGCTAGCTGACGATCGCTTACTCCTTGTTAATAATCAGTAACAAATGACAAATGACGAATGACAAACATATGCTTGATTATATTCCTGTCAACGAACCACTATTAGATGGTAATGAAAAAAAGTATCTGAATCAATGTATTGATACTGGTTGGATTTCTTCAGAAGGACCATTTATTAAACAATTTGAAGAACAATTTGCGGCAAGAGTAGGACGTAAATATGGCATTGCTGTTAGTAATGGCTCCGTAGCTTTGGACGCTGCTGTATTAGCACTAGGTATTGGTGCGGGTGATGAAGTCATTCTACCTACTTTCACGATTATTTCCTGCGCGGCAGCAATTGTTCGTGCTGGTGCTATACCCGTTGTTGTAGATTGCGATCCTCATACCTGGAATATGGATGTGAGCCAGATTGAGGCTAAAATCACACCCAAAACCAAAGCAATCATGGTGGTTCATATTTATGGATTACCTGTAGATATGGAGCCAATACTTGCTTTAGCGGCAAAGTATGGGTTGCAAATTATCGAAGATGCAGCCGAGATGCACGGACAAACTTATAAAAATCGTCCCTGCGGCAGTTTTGGTAATATTAGTACCGTTAGTTTTTATCCGAATAAACACATTACTACAGGCGAAGGTGGGATGATTCTCACCGATGACGATCGCCTAGCCGAACGTTGTTGTTCTTTGCGAAATCTATGTTTTCAACCCCAGCAGCGTTTCATCCATGAAGAACTCGGCTGGAACCTGCGAATGAGTAATATTCAAGCTGCTTTAGGTGTAGCGCAGCTAGAAAGATTAGACGAATTCATTGCCCGTAAACGCCGAATGGGACAACGTTACACCGAGTTATTATCCGATGTACCCGGCTTACAATTGCCAATCCCCCAGACTGACTACGCCGATAATATTTACTGGGTCTATGCATTAGTCCTAAAAGATGAAATTCCATTTGATGCTAAAGAGGCAATGAGGCGCTTGCATCATCATCAAGTTGGTAGCCGTCCCTTCTTTTGGTCTATGCACGAACAACCTGTTTTCCACAAAATGGGATTGTTTGCTAACGAGTCTTGTCCAGTAGCAGAAAATATTGCTCGTCGCGGCTTCTACATTCCCAGTGGTATAGCTTTAACTGACGCACAGATAGAACGAGTCGTCGAGGTTGTCAAAGAAATTTTGCGATCGCCATAATTTTTACCAAATTAATTAAATAGTAGGGTGGGCATTGCCCACCTATATTTCTTACAGTATTTTTGACATTACAGGAGATTAAATGAGGGTTGGAATTTTTTTATCGAATTTTACTCCTCAAATTGGAGGAGGCTTTACGTTTGAAAACGAAGTGTTTCGAGCGATCGCTGAATTTGGTGGGACAAGCGGTCATACTTTTATTGTATATAGCTGGGACAAAAAATTATCTCAAGCACCTCCATTAGGACAACATATTGAATATGTATCGCTGCATCACAGCGTCAAAAAACTATTATTGTCTCAACCGCTAAAACTTATCAAAGAACTATTTAAAAGACTGCGGCAATCAAAAAACTTATTTAAACTGAACGGTGTATTCAAAGATGTAATTTTAGTCGCGATATTGGGTAAAGAAGTCGATTTAGTTTGGTATTTAGAACCAAGTACTCGCACAGTCGAAATTCCTTACATTACTACACTTTGGGATCTACAACATCGCGTACAGCCGTGCTTTCCTGAACTCAGCACTCAAGGACAATGGGACGAGCGAGAACAGTTTTACGCAAAAGTACTGAGGTGTGCTTCTATTATCGTGACTGGTACAGAGGCAGGTAGAGCCGAAGTCGAACGATTTTATCAAGTACCATCTGACCGAATTAAGATCTTGCCTTTTCCCACGCCTGAATGGGCGTTGAATGCTTCATATAACAGCGATCGCTACATCCTAGAAAAGTACAACATACCGGAAAATTACCTATTTTATCCCGCACAGTTTTGGGCGCACAAAAACCATGTTGCCTTGTTGATGGCGGTTAAATGGCTGCGATCGCAATTTAATTTAATTTTACCCGTAGTGTTTGTTGGCTCGGAAAAGGGCAACAAGCACTATATTCAGCAAGTTGTTGCCGATCTCGACTTATCTAGCCAAGTTCACTTTCTGGGGTTTGTACCGCAAGCCGATATAGTTCCCCTATATCGCCATGCATTTGCTCTAGCTTTCATGTCTTTTTGCGGACCTGATAACATACCTCCTTTGGAAGCATTTGCTTTAGGTTGTCCGGTTGTGGCTGCCAACGTGTCAGGTGCTTTAGAGCAGCTAGGAGATGCCGCTTTACTCGTCGATCAGCGAGACGAACGGCAGGTCGCTTTGGCGATTAAGTCACTCTATGATGACCCAATTTTGCGACAAACATTGGTACAACGAGGGTTAGCACGAGCGGCAAAATGGACGGGACAAGATTACGTCAAAGCTGGATTTGAAATGCTTGATGAATTTGAAGCCCTCCGGCGCTGTTGGAGTAGCGTAAAACCTTACAATCGCTGAAGCAGGTAGGAGGCACGCAGAAAAGTTATTCTTCACTTACGTATGTAGGGGCGTGCAATAGATGTTGTACGCCCCTACGTATATATGAAGCTCATCCTGTGGATCTACTGATAGTAACTGCGATCGCTCCGTAAACCAAAAGTTAATTCCGTGAAACCACGCATGGGGATACGGAAAAAGGCGGCTAAACTTCGTTTGAAGTTGAGTTAGTTCAGGCTAACTTTTAACTTCTTCTAGATAGACAACTTATCTGAAAAATTAGGCTCATTTCATCAGTAAATTATGCCTCAAAGCTGTGTGAGGAGTTACTAACTCAAGGTAATTCCTGCGGATACGTCTGTCTTGAAGTTGGTAACTTTCTCTAGGTCATTGAGCTACTTGTAATGTGTATTATTAAAGCTGCTACAACCACTATTCTCTTAGCGACTCTTGCTTGTTGCGAGTTGAGCTACAAAGCCAATGCCAATCCTATTCCAATCGCCCAAAAACAGCTAGGCGATCGCGCTATGGCAGTGCAGCAAAATAGGGCAACTGCATTAGAACAGGTGTTGCATAATCAAAAGTTTAAAGCCTCCGATTTAGCGCAAGCATCGACTTTAAATGATATTCAGGGTAGCTGGGCGCAGAGCTTTATTGCCGGATTAGTCTCGCGAGGTATTATTCAAGGTTTTCCCGATGGTAGTTTTCGCCCAGACGAACCAGTAACTCGCGCTCAGTTTGCCGCAATTGTCAGTAAAGCATTTCCACAACAATCTAACCGCAACGCGATCGCTTTCGCAGATGTACCGGAATATTACTGGGCAAAGGATGTAATTCAGACAGCTTACCAAACAGGGTTTCTGGCTGGATATCCCAACAACACTTTTTTACCAGAGCAAAGCATTCCCCGCGTGCAAGTGTTGGTGGCGTTAGCAAATGGGCTGAACTTGACTGCAAAAGCAGAATCTTCTACCCTGCTCGATACTTCATATCAAGACGCAGCAGAAATTCCCGACTTTGCCCGTAGTCCAGTAACAGCGGCAACAGCAAATCGCTTGGTCGTAAACTATCCCAGTAAAGATGTATTGCGTCCAAATCAAACGGCAACCCGTGCAGATGTTGCAGCCTTTATCTACCAAGCTTTAGCTAGCCAGGGTGAAATGCCGCAACTGAGAGCTGAAGATCCGGCAGCTGAGTATATCGTTGGTTTGCAGCCAGCAACTCCAGTAGCATCCGCACCAGAACCACAGCCACTGACAGCAGAGCAAGTCACAAAGCTGCGTCAACAATATCGCATCGAAGTGACACCTTTAACAACTCTGATTAGACCGTCAGTAGTAGGTGGCGGATCGAGTGTTGGTTCGCCCACAGCATTTGGTGCAGATTGGGGTAGTGCCTTCGTCGGTACGAGCTTTCAAGGTAGAGCGCGCAATACTAGCAAAGCAGATGGAGCGGCTTCATTGGGATTTGGTTTAGGCGATGCGCGTAGAGCCGTCGGTCTAGAAATTGCAGCTACAACCGTCGATCTGTATGGAAATACTTTCGGGGATGGGACTATTAGTTTCAAACTGCATCGCCTCCTACCAGCAAACTTTGGAATTGCGGTTGGAGCAGAAAATGCAATTATTTGGGGTGAAACTGACGGTGGTAGCAGTCTTTACGGCGTAGTCAGTAAAGCTTTCAATCTTAAAGAGGACGCAGCAAAGCCTTTCAGTAAAATTACGACCTCAGTAGGTTTAGGTGGTGGTCGCTTCCGTTCGGAAGAGGATGTAGAGGATGGTAACGATACGGTTAATGTTTTTGGCAGCATGGGCTTGCAAGCAACCGAACAGCTTTCCCTAATTGCAGACTGGACGGGTCAAGATCTGAACTTAGGTGTATCTGTCGTACCTTTCCGAAGTCTACCTCTAGTCATTACTCCATCTCTTGCCGACGTTACTGGCAATGCTGGTGATGGTACTCGATTTGTTCTTGGTGTTGGTTATGTCAGTCGTTTTTAGGTCGTGACGAGAGGAATCAAAATGATGAATGTTCAACGCCAGCTCTTTCTAGGTTTAGCTTTAGGATCGTCTCTACTATTTGGTTCGTTACCAACTCTGGCTCAGAGCAACAACCAGTCAGATATCACGGGTTTTATTATCACTACTGGCGATATTGTGGGCGGTGCTTTTGCTCCAGGAAGGAATGGCGATTTTAATCCTGCTGCTCAAGTTGCGATCGACCGAGCTGCTGCTGCACTTAACGGTCTACTGGCAAAAGGAGCGATCGCTGGTATTCCTGTAGAGACGCAGCAAGCACTAGCAAGTATACTGACTGAAACTGGCAATTCTACCTCTGCTGCCACTCAATTTCAAACTACTTTAGTTGCAGCGGGTGCAGATGCAAAACTAGCGGCAGGTTTTGTTAAAAGTTTGCAAGGACTAACTGCTGGTAGTGTAATTTCTCCAGGTAAATTAGTAGGGGCTATAGAAGCCTACAATGCTTTGATTAATGGCGGTAGCGGAAACTTTTTGCAAGTTGCTGCGCCACAATTGCAAGCGGTAAAAGCAGCACTGTTACAACTAGCGGAAGCTTTGACAAAAACTAATTCTCCAAAAGCTAAAGCCCGCCCCTAGTTTTTTAGAGAATAACTTCAGAAGTTGCGATCGAAAAAAACATCAATCGTTTATGGGGTAGGCTTGTAGCCTGCCCTTCGTACAAGCTTACAAGACATTTACTAAGTAATTATTGCTGACTACTTGTGACAAACCACAGTCAATCTGAATTAATTATTGCAGCTGGTAGAACAGAACACCAGTACTGGAAAGATTTATGGCGCTACCGCGAATTGTTTTACTTCCTGGCTTGGCGAGACATTTTAGTGCGTTACAAGCAGACTGCGATTGGTATTGCGTGGGCATTAGTACGCCCATTTTTAACCATGATTGTCTTTACAGTAGTATTTGGCAAACTAGCAAAACTACCTGCTGAGGGCGCACCATATCCAATTATGGTGTTTGCAGCTATGTTACCTTGGCAATTTTTTGCTAGCGCTCTTGCAGAATGTAGCAATAGTCTTATTTCTAATGCTAATTTGATTTCCAAGGTTTACTTTCCCCGTTTAATTGTGCCTGCTAGTGCAGTTGTTGTCAGTTTTGTAGATTTCCTAGTTTCAGGCATGATTTTGTTAGGTCTGATGGCATGGTATAACTTTATTCCTTCCTGGCGAATTTTGACACTACCATTATTTATGGCGATCGCTTTTGTTGCTGCTATTGGTGGAGGATTGTGGCTCTCGGCATTGAATGTGAAATACCGTGATTTTCGCTTTATCGTGCCATTCATCGTCCAGTTTGGTTTATATATTTCTCCGGTTGGATTTAGTAGCAGCATCGTACCCGAACAATGGCGTTTAATTTATTCTCTTAACCCAATGGTGGGTGTGATCGATGGTTTTCGTTGGGCAATTTTGGGTGGAGAAACTCAACTCTATTGGCAAGGATTCATGTTGTCTGTCGGATTAGTCGTTTTACTATTTGCCAGTAGCATTTGGTATTTTCGCAAGGTAGAGCGATCGTTTGCAGACGTAATTTAAATAAAAACTTTAAATATGTCAAATTCAGTGATTCGTGTCGAAAGTCTAGGCAAAAAATATATTCTCGGTCATCAAAAACAAGAACGTTACACCACACTACGAGATACGCTGACCGAGCAAGTTAAATCTTTTCAACATCATGTATTCAAATTTGGTAAGCGCAAAACTTGTAATCCAACTCGCGAAGAATTTTGGGCGCTAAAAGACGTTTCTTTTGAGATTCAACAAGGTGAGGCTATTGGTGTCATCGGACGCAATGGTGCAGGGAAATCAACATTATTAAAACTTTTGAGCCGCATTACTGAACCTACTAGAGGAAATATAATTGCTAAAGGGCGAGTAGCTAGTTTGCTAGAAGTAGGAACGGGATTTCATCCAGAACTAACTGGACGAGAAAATATTTATCTCAATGGTTCTATTTTAGGCATGACTAGAGCCGAGATTAAAAAAAAGTTTGATGAAATTGTTGCCTTTGCTGAAATTGAAAAGTTTTTAGATACTCCAGTCAAGCGTTATTCTTCTGGAATGTACGTTCGCCTTGCTTTCTCTGTTGCTGCTCACTTGGAACCAGAAATTTTGATTGTGGATGAAGTTTTAGCAGTAGGCGATTCAGCATTTCAAAAGAAATGTTTAGGGAAGATGGGTGATGTGTCAAATAAAGAAGGACGCACAGTTTTATTTGTCAGCCATAGTATGCAAGCTATTGCTCAATTGACTAAGCGTTGCATCTTGCTTTCCCAAGGAAATGTTCAATTTGACGGTCACAGCGATAAAGCAGTACGGTTATATCTAGCTGAGCAAAAAAATGATTCTGAAAAACTTCCTTATTACCAAGCTCCTGCAAACAAAACAAACAACTATATAGCCTGGGCGCGGGTGCATACTTCTGAAGAACAAGGAATTCATTGCTGGGGTAAACCCATTACGTTCGAGTTTGCATTACATATCACTCAACCGCATGAAACTTTATGGTTCTCTTTTAATGTAGTTAATGAGCTACAACAATCTGTTTGTATTTTCTGGTTTTACGATGCTAAAGCCCCGTTTCGCCAAGAATCAGGAGATTTTATTGTACGATGTGAAATCCCTAAATTTAGGTTATTTATGGGTTCGTACACCATAACTACATGGTTATCTGAAATTCGTAGCAATACCGTATTAGAAAATATCTCTAGTATTTGTCCTTTTGAAGTTACTATGCACGGTATTGAAAGAGAAGAGTGCCAATGGCAATCTCATGAATGCATGTATTTAGAAGAAGCAGTTTGGCACAGTGTAGAAAAGAATTAATTCTATATTAAGAGCGATAGGTAGATAAGAAATGCCAGTCAAAGATGATGTAAAGCTTGGCAAAAATGTGAGTATTTTTCATCCTCAACTTGTGAATCTTTATGGTTGCACAATTGGTGACGATACTAAAATTGGTACTTTTGTAGAGATTCAGAAAAATACTGTTGTAGGGAGTCGGTGTAAAATTTCATCTCACAGTTTTCTCTGTGAAGGTGTTGCGATCGAAGATGAGGTGTTTATTGGTCATGGTGTTATGTTTACTAATGACCTTTATCCGCAAGCCACAAATGAAGATGGAAGCTTGCAAACTGAAGCTGATTGGAGTGTAGTCAAGACTTTAGTAAAATGCCGTGCTTCTATTGGTAGTAATGCCACCATTTTACCAGGCGTAACTATTGGAGAAAAAGCGATAGTTGGAGCTGGTGCAGTAGTCACTCGTGATGTTCCTAATTATGCAATTGTAGCCGGAGTACCTGCGCGTATCATCGGTGACGTGCGCGATCGCTCTCAAAACTTAGAATTGGTACTGGACAGTTGATATTTTAGCTGTATCAAGGTAGTGCGATCGCCCAAAACCAAATTTTAGAGAGACGCTTTAATGAACGCTATTCCCGAGTTAGCAAATAAACCGAAACTCGTATATTTTCAAAGAAGATACGAACATATAGCTAAATTTGTGCGGTTGCACTATCAACAACAAGTTAATTGTTTAGCTGAATTCTTTGATGTCACTGTAATTAATGAAGATTGTGACTACCAAGAAATTTGCGATCGCTATCAACCGGAAGTTACGCTTTTTGAAATTGGCATATCAGCTTGGGGATATACTCGTCTAAACATTACAAATACTTCCGTTTACCCAGAAATACCCAAATTAGGTTTTTATCATGCGGATTGTTTTTGTGAAGCTCGATCCGCTTTTATTTCTGATATAGAAAATTGGGATATCCAAACATTATTCAGTCTATCTGTACGTTCTGCTGAGTATATGCCCGAACTTGGCGATCGCATATTTACCTGGTCTAATTTTATCGATCCCAATTTATATCGAGATTATGCATGTCCTAAAACTATACCAGTACTTTTTACAGGTAGTAACAGTTCTTTTTATCCTTGGCGACAACAAATTTTGAAGGTTGTATCTCAAGCTTATCCATCCTTGATTAGTCCGCACTTTGGATATGAAGAGAAAACAGCGTTCCGAATGCTTTACGGTCAGCAGTATGCACGCACAATTAATGCCTCTTGGTTTGTACCAGCTTGCGGCACAATAGTTAAAGAAGTTGTGCGCAAACATTTTGAAATTCCCGCATGTAAATCTTGTCTGATTACAGAAAAAACTCCAGCTTTAGAAGCTGCTGGCTTCATTGATATGCAAAATTGTGTTTTTGCTGACGAAACTGATGTATTAGATAAAATTGATTACCTATTTCAAAACCCAGAAGAACTTGAGAAAATTACTAATGCAGGCTATCAACTAGTTCACTCTCACCATACCTTCAAACAGCGAGATCAAATCTTTCAATGGTTTAATCTGAATAAAATCATTAAACCGGGTCAAAGAATCATTCAAAATAATCCCTTCGGTTCGCTGACTCTTATAGAGGAAAACTCAGGAATCAAAAATGCTCATATTGTTAGTAATACATTAGATAAAATTCTTTTACATCAAGGAGATGAAAAACTCTGGACGGGTCAATATGATGAAGCAGAATCTCTATATCTGTGCTGCCTAAATTCTTTAATTCAAATGCTACCTGAACCGAAATTACGTCTGGCAATATGTAGCCTTTATCAAGGAAATGCTCAGCAAGCACTCTCGTGGATTTTACAACCAATTGAATGCATACTCATTTTAAACAAAGCTTCAGAACCCGATCCAGTAGAGTGGGCTTACCTAATTATTATCCTCCTTTGTCAAGGAAAGCTAAGCGAGGCGACAGAACGTATTAATCAGTTTCCTTCTCTTAACCATCCCGAACTAGATCGCGTGCGTTGGGCAATTGAGGTTTTAAATAATTCAGAGAAACAAGTTGCCATACCTGAAAATAATTTGTCAAACTATCGAATTAGCGTTCACCAATTACCGAAGTGGAGTTTTAGCGACTGGATTACTAATGTTTGTACTATGCTAACAGCTTGCCAGCAGTTGACTTTTGCAGAACAACTAAATAACGCATCTGGCTCAAAAGAACAATTTGTTAAAGCAGAATCGTTAAAGTTCAGACGTGTTTTTAATAATTTTTTGAAATTCTTTCCTAAATTAGAAATAGGAAAATATAATAATTTATTACCTACTACCTCATCTATTAATCTTCGATTCGCAAGATGGCTAATTTTAAAAATCAAATCTAAATTGCAACCAAAAATAATTCAGTTATTAAATAACTTAGAAAAATCGTTTGGTTATTTTCTACCTTACCATTTGTCAATATTTCAAAATGACGAGTTCTTTTCGGCAATCAGAAAAGTGATGCAAGAAGAGAATATCAAAACATTTTTAACAATTGGTGCATTGACTAGGTTGAAAACATCTGAGATATTTTTCACGGGAATTCAAAAAAGTCAAAATAAAATAAAAATATTTTGTGTCGATCTATCTACGACAAAAGTTCAAAAACTACAGAAACACTATTTGCATGACTCTTCAGTTGAATTTCATGATTTTTTAATTCATCAAAAAAGTGTGTCTAATACAAGAGAAATTTCAGAGTTTGCTATTTTTTGCAAAGATTCAAATAAAAACGATCGCAGATTCTTATTCAACAACTTGCATCAAAACAGCAAGAAATTAAATAGTGTAAAACTTGCTGAAAATACAATTAAAAAAATCAGGCAAGAAAATCAGTTTGACTATTTCGATATGATATTAATCGGCGATCCTAAATTTGATATTTCTGCTGAATTTGATGAAATTCACAGAGCCAAGTTTGTTGTGATTGACAGTATCAACTCCTTATCTAATCACAACTTACTTCATAGATTGCTAGCACAATCGGGCTATACCATAGTTGCTCAAAATCTTTTTCTCAGAAATGGATATGCCATTTTAAAGAAAACCGATCGCGCTAGAACACTACTGACTGCAATAGATGCCGATCGCTTGAGTGATTTGGAATGCGAAAAAATATAGTAACTATCTTGGACGAATTATGAGTTTGATTCTACTTCAAAGTTGTATGCGATCGCGACGAGAAAAAAGTCATTTTGACTATACGTGAATTACAGCACTTGTTAAATAGTTGAAAAATTGGTTAGGTAACAATAATGAAAGATACGATCGCTATAGGTGTAATTGGCTATGGTTACTGGGGTCCTAACTTGGTGAGAAATTTCTCTGAAATCCCAGGAGCGCAGGTAAGAACTGTGAGTGATTTTAAACCAGAATTGCTGGCAAAAGCGCAGACACGGTATCCTACCTTGCAAGTTACGACCGATTATCGAGACATATTAAAAGATCCAAAGATCGATGCCGTGGCGATCGCCACACCAGTTTCCACTCACTTCAATCTCGCTCTAGCAGCATTGCAAGCTGGCAAGCACGTCCTAGTAGAGAAACCGATAACGACCTCCTCCGAACAGGCAATGAGGTTAATTGAGGAAGCTCAACGGCGCAACCTAGTGTTGATGGTAGATCACACCTTTGTTTACACGGGTGCTGTTCGCAAGATGCACGATCTAATTACGACTAAGGTTGTAGGCGATATTTATTACTACGATTCGGTGCGCGTTAACCTGGGACTATTTCAGCATGACGTGAACGTATTGTGGGATCTGGCAGTTCACGACCTTTCGATTATGGACTATCTACTGCCATATAAACCTTACGCTGTCTCTGCCACAGGAATCAGCCACGTCCCTAGAGAACCAGAAAATATTGCCTACTTAACGTTATTTTTTGAAAACAACTTGATGGCTCATCTTCACGTCAACTGGTTAGCACCAGTCAAAGTTCGCCGTACGTTAATTGGTGGGAGTCAGCGCATGATTGTCTACGATGACTTAGAACCAAGCGAGAAGGTGAAAATTTACGACAAGGGAATTACCCTCAATAGCAACTCTGCCGAAAGCGTGTATCAAATGCTTATTGGCTACCGTGCAGGGGATATGTGGTCTCCGCACCTGGACATGACAGAAGCAATACGGACAGAAGGACTGCACTTTATTGATTGTATTCAGCAAGGCGATCGCCCCATCACTGATGGGGAAGCAGGACTGCGGGTCGTAAAAATTCTGGAAGCTGCTACCCAGTCCATCAAGCAGCAAGGGCGATTAATTGAACTAAACACGATGGAGGTAGCAGTATGATCCCATTTGTAGACCTAAAAGCACAGTACTTAAGCATTAAAAACGAAATCGATACTGCTGTCCTCAAAGCTCTAGAAAGTACGCAATTTGTGCTAGGCAGCGAGGTTGTTGCTCTCGAAGAAGAATTCGCTCATTACTGTAATGCCGATTCTGGCATTGCTGTCAATACAGGCAC
>NZ_PYCI01000161.1:0-14044 GCF_003015105.1 Chroococcidiopsis sp. CCALA 051
TGATTAAATCTCATCCCAACTACCAAAGTCTACGTTCCTACGGCACTATCGCCGCCTGATTCTGTCCGATGTATTGAATAAAAGAAACTTCAACAAAAAAAGACAACAAAAACGACCGTGGAAATTATGGATAGCATGGACACCGATCGCCTTAACTCTAGTAGGATGCGAGCCTGCTAGAGATATTTTGTCTAGATTTCCTGGTTTTGAGCCGCCTGCTACCGAGCCAAACACCCCAGCGAAATCTCCTGCTGCTGCCAAAATGGAAGCAGAGATTCGGCAGCGTATTAACGATATTCGGCAGCAGAATAATTTGAATCCGCTAGAACATAATGAAAGGTTAGCTCAAGTAGCCCGCGATTACAGCCGTCAAATGGCGCGGGAAGATTTCTTCAGCCACACTAGCCCTAGTGGTAGTACCCCAGCGCAAAGAGTCAGTGCCGCAGGCATTACTTATTTAATGGTGGGGGAGAACTTGTTTAGAAGTACCAACGTTCCTAACCCCATTTCCTCATCAGTTAAAGGCTGGATGGATAGCCCAGGACATCGAGAAAACATTCTGCGTTCTGCATTTAATCAAACAGGTATTGGAATTTGGCAAGATGGCAACAGATTTTACGCCACGCAATTATTTATGCGATCGCTTTTTTAATTAAGTGGGGAGTCGGGAGTCGTAGGGGCGGAAAATGCTCTGTATTTGTATCTTCTCCACCCCAAGCAGGAATTTTTGCCCCAATTCTAGTGAAGAAATCATACACGATAAATCGAGCGATTTTTTGCTTTTTTCCTTTAGCTGACCAAATAATCTGGCATGGATAAGCGAGAATACCTGCAGTCGGAATCAATTCAACTAACAAGGCAATCCAAGGAATTTCTTGTTGAGCGATCGCCGCTTGTAACGATCTCCAAGATGTATAAATCGTGCGGTAAACTGATCCTCCTACAAGTAGCCAAGTCATAAAAATAAACTCGTCAATTAATCCGACAATATACAGCAACGGCACTAACCCATATTAGTTTCTGTAAAACTGGCTTCATCAAGATTAGCTCCACTCAGGTTGGTTCCACTCAAGTTTGCTGTCTTCAAGTCTAATCCTCTGAGATTAGCTCCACTCAAGTTTGCTGCGCTTAAATCTACCCGCTTAAACGATCCTACTGCACTCAAGTTAGCTCTACTCAAGCTCGCTCCGTGTAACTTGGTGTCAGTCAAATCTGCTCCTGTGAAGTCTACTTCACTTAGGTCTGCTCCACTTAAATCCGTCCCAGTAAGATCTGCCGCACGCAAGATAGATTTACGTAGAATAGCTTCCTTAAGGTCGGTTCCTTTCAGAATTGCTGCGGACAATTTTGCTTCACTCAAATTTGCCTTGCTCAGATCTGCTCCACTTAAGTTAATCCCAAGCGAGGTCTTTTCTAGACAAGTCCATCTGAGAGAAATTCCTTTCTCCTATTGCATATTTCTTCTGCAATTTGCTGCTATCCATCTCATCTGTCCCTCCTATTTTTTATTCTTTGTCTTAACTTATGATTGTAAATCTTAATACATTAGACAAAAAAGATGACAGAAAAATGACAATTTGAGGTTCGATCGATTCATCGCTTCAATTCAAATTAGTCAAAATACAGAAGACTTTTCAATTTAAATTTCACGTAGAAAGTAATGGGAGAGTAAATAATATTACCCATTACCCATTACCTATTACCAACTTCTCATGTATGTTATCTACCAAAGACCTTGAACGCCTGGACTAGTTGTTTGTCCTGCTCCATTATCGTCAACGTCATTATCGATATCAGTATCGACATCTTGTCCGGTTCCAGGGGTGGTAGGAGTAGTTTGCTGAGTTTCAGGAGTGGTCTGTCCAGCTCCAGGAGTAGTAGTTTCTCCCGTTCCAGGAGCAGTTTGTTGAGTTCCAGGGGTGGTGGGAGTAGTAGTACCGTTATCTGTATCGGTATCTGTATCAGTATCCGTTTCAGGAGCAGCCTGAGCAACGATAGTATTCTGGTTTTGATTTGAATTAGCTTGAGCTAATCCTGGCAGAAATAACAAAGCACTAGCACTAGCAACTCCCAAAAAACCAATTAGTTTGAGCAGCGAAGATTTACAGTTCTGGACGTTCATTTTTATCTCCTGATACGCACACTAAAAAAACAGGAAAGACAAAATTTTGTCCCTATTTTGCCTGTTTTATCAGTTAGCAAGTCTGTTAATCTCTGTTGAGGCTGGCGATAAATATAGCCCTTTTTTGTTCCAGAATAAAAATATGTTTGCTATTATTTCTCTACCTATGGTTAGAGCTTTTTAACAGAAACATTTATTCGCGATCGCACGAATTTTGAAAACTCAGTCTACGTAATGCTTACATAGAAACCTGCTGAATATACAGATAAATTTTTGATAGCGATCGCCAACAACGATCTGCAATTATTGTTCTACCGTCACCAAAGTTCCTAATTTAACCTGACGGAATAAGTCTTTCACATCTTCGTTATACATCCGCACACAACCGTGAGAAACAGCTTTGCCTACAGACTCAGGATTAGGAGTACCGTGAAAGCCAATTGAATTTTTACCATCTGTCCAAAAACCAATCCAGCGAGTACCAAGTGGATTTTCAGGAGTACCGCCAGGGACAACTTCACTTGTAAATGGATGTATCCAAGTAGGCTGTTTTAACATTTGACCGACCCGGAAATTACCAGTAGGAGTTTCCCAGTCTTGGCGACCTATAGCAACAGGATCTGAGCGATCGCTTTAGCATTAGAAAAAATTACCTTGTAGAGAAAATCTATCACACATATAGCAGTTCTAAATGATTTGTAAAGTAGGCTTCTAGCCTGCCGCAAGCTAGAAGCCTGCTCCGTTCATGAGTCAAATAGGATTGCTATATCACCGATTAAATTCAGTTGCTTAACATCTGTCTTAGGTAAGAAGTCTTTTTGTGTTGAAAAGCACGAAGATTTACATTTTTTTTATCACTGTTGAGTCACATTTGTTATCAATGCTGGAGATAGAAGATTTGGTGTTTATTTAGTATTCGTAATTACAAGTTGCGCGATCGCTACTTTCACTCATGAGATAGACACTGAATCAAACAATAGGAGGTAGCTTGACTATTAATGTCGCTACATTAAAGATTTTGACGGCTGCCAATCGTATCGAGTCAAGAGAACGAGGTAACTTATGGATCGGTTAAAGTCTTTACCAAACTGGTTGCGTCCGACTCTTTTACTCGGATTAATTCTTTTGATTGTTGCCTTTGTGGGTTATCAACTTGAGCTAACTCTACCAGGAAGACCACCAAATATTAATAATACCTATACCCCACTGACAAAATCACCACCAAACTCAGTAGGTTCGTACGATGTGTTGGGTTATGCTCTCAGCAAAGAAGAAGCTGACCAAATCTTGCAAACACAGGAAGGGCGAGAACTGTTATCTGCCGACAATGGCGCAGTTAAAGTAACAGAAGAACTGATAGACCTGGGACGCGATGCTTTTTATCGAGAAACCTTTGGCAACGAGTATCTATTTACCGATGTCGTTGGTGTTTTAGATGGTCCCATCAATCTCGGCAGCGTTGCTAAAGCAGTTTTGGCTTTGAAGGGAGAAGCAACAACTAACCTCCAGATTCCCGTAGATAAAGATGTCATAGTGGGAGATCGTTCCTTCAAAGCAGGCACAGTCCTGAATACTGGTTTAGATGTCCCTAAAGGTTCCCTATTTCCCTTGGGAATGGTGACACATATTGACAATGCAAAACCTCGCGTCGGCATTAGCTGTGCGTTGTGTCATGCTACTGTTAGTGATAAAACTGGGCGCGTTCTAGAAGGGGCAATCAATACAGATATCAATCTCGGTGCGCTGCTGGCGCTAGCGAGTAACTCAGCCGCACTCTTCCGCCAAACAGATGTTAATCCAACCAAAATTACCACGGGTCAGCATACTTACATCAATGCTGAAGGAAAAAAAGCATACCTTCCAGATGCAAAAATTTTGGAAGATGAAGTAGATGCTGCTATGCTTTCATGGATTCCTGGCAACTTTGTCTCTAACGGCGACCTCAAGAATAATTCAGCCCAAGTTCCAACTTCTTACACTCACGGCGCTTGGCCCTATGCGTGGAGTGGTGTTGCTTCTATTGGCTGGTTCCACGGACTCACGACTTTGAACAACGCCGTATTTGGCGTAAATGCCGACCCTGCAACCACAGCAGATGCAGCCAAAGCTCTCTCAGGGATTGATAAAGATACCTATTTGGGGGCAATGCTACAAAATGCATCTAATCCTAAATATCGTTTACCAGAGGCAGTTAAACCATCAGAATTCTTTGACAAGATCGATCCTACACCAGGAGAACCTGGCTTCAACGAAGTGATTCGGATGCCAGAATATCCCAAGGCTTCACTGTTCATGCAAAATGGACTTATGGCAGCCTCGCCAGGATACCATGTAGCAGAACAAATCAACGCCATGTCTGCGTATCAGAATACATTAGCACCACCTCCCCACGAAGCTGCCGATCTGGAGACACTCAAACGCGGTGCGGCAGTTTTTAACAAAGCTAATTGCGCCCAATGTCATAGTGGTAGGTACTTCACCAATCATAGAGTGATTGCCCAAAAGGAAGTCAAGACGCAACCAGCGCGGGGACCAGCTTCATCGGGTTTTGCGACTAAGTTGTTCGTACCACCCGATACTTATCCACCAAACGTACTCGTACCTCTACCACCCGATCCGCCAGTGCTACCAGTACCAACGGATATCACACCCCAGGAAGACATTGAACTTGCCTATGCTCAAAGCGATCCGGCTGGCGGTTACAAAGTTCAAAACTTAATTGGACTTTACCTGAGTGCGCCTTACTTGCATGATGGTGGTGTGGCAGCTGGAGCAGATGCTTTTAAACAAAATGCTGATGGTAACTATGAAATTAGCGATCGCACCCAGTTGGGTGTAACAGGCACTCTGATGCAGGGTATTTTACCCGATCCAGAAGCAAGTTTAAGAGCATTACTCGATCGCGATTTACGCGAACCGATGCTGGCGGCTAACCGCAACAATTCTGACTTGCAACGGTCAAACGTCAGCGGTGAAGGACACGCCTACTGGGTCGATCGCGCTGCTGGTTTCACGACTGGCGACCAAACCGACCTAATTAAATTCTTGTTGTCAATTGATGACGATCCAGCAGTGCTACCGAAATCATCTAGATGATAACAAACAGGAGCAGTAATTCATATCTGCTCCTGTTCTACTGAATATTAAACCCAGATTTGAACATTTCAAATAAACTGTAGCCACCTACAAATAGGGAAATTAAAATCGACGTAGTAAGAACGGCTGCGATCGAGCAAACCACTAAACCACCTAGACTAATAGCACCATCATCATCTAGTAAACCAAATCCGGTGACAAAAATGCCAATTGCAGGTAAGGTGTTTGTGCCAGGAATGGGAATCATCATGGAGACAGCCATCAAAGCGATCGCAATTCCAATTACTACTCTTCCTACCAAGCTGGTACAAACATAGGTCAGGCGAGGACGAGATATTGATTCAATTCGCCTTAACCAGGGAAGACCTCGATCTAGAATAGCTCGAATTTTCTCCAATTGAATCGGGCGATCGGCTAACCATTGCGGTAGCCAAGGACGCTGAGATCCTATTGCTAGCTGAATCGCTAATAGGAAAATGAGCAACCCAAAGGGGATAGAGTAACCAGGTGCGGGAACTGGCAAGGCAGAAGGTAGGGAAAGCAAAACGAACAAAAAGCCAAATATTCTCTCCCCTGCTATAAGCAGCAGCTCCGCTAGTGTAACCTGGGGTGGGCGTTCTGCTTCTAAAAAGAACTGATGCAATTCTACAGAAAGTCGAGCCATAAAGTAATATCTACGTCGAGCGAACAAAAAGATTCTATTTGGTTCAAAGCAATTACTTCTTCTTAGATCTGAATTCTACACAGTGAATTGCTTCTTTAGTCATAGCAATTGTAGGCTGCACGGCACACTTTAGGTAAGGATTGTGAGAAAAGAAACGACACTTTCTGCAAGGAATTTGAGAAGACATACCTTCAAACATATCTTCTATATCTTCCCTAGTAACCGCCCACCTTTTTGAATACATTAAAAAACAGATTAAGCCGCTAATAAAAATAAGCCCTATCGATACTTCAGAGAAAGGATGATTAACCGTGACCTCCTCTATTTTTATATTGTTAGGTTGCGCTTCGCTAACAATAATCTGACTTGCGTTAGCTTTCTCTGAAAATAAGTTTTTCAAAAAATCATCGGAAGACATATACTTTCCTCCAGCAATTGATGACTTACAAAATTTATTCAGACAAAATTTTCTGAAATTTAAAAACTTATACCTACAGGCATAACGATAGATAGAGGGCGATATCTCTACTATTAGTTTTATTTGGCGATCGCTTCGCTCTACCAGAAGATATAAATTTAAAAAAACTATACTGGTCGATGCAATTTATTGCAAATTGCCGATTTTTTCTATCATGCCTCATCAGATTGCAATCGTCAAAAAAAATGAATGAAACGACTCTTGGAATGCCAACTACATATTATCGATCGCCACTTGCTAAATGTTTGTCATTTTTCAGTCACAATTGACTTTCAGGCTGATAAACATATCCCAAAGTAGAGAGCAGAGCGCCTGCTTACCTTAAGAAACGATGAAACTAAATGTGAATCTAGGGTGGATATTTTTTGGCTGTACTTTATTAATTGGTATGGCTCTGCCTGCTAGTTCTCAGCAGCCACAGCAACAACAGATAGAGCGGATGGAAGGCTACTTAGCAACGCCTCAACAGTTAAAATTTGACGAGTCGCTACTGAAGCAATTAAACTTACCAGCGGGATTTGAGATTAATGTATTTGCTAAAGATCTAGGCAATCCGCGCAATTTAGCAATTGCTCCTGACGGCACAATTTATGTCACTCGCCGCGAAGAGGGCGACATTTTGGCACTTCGAGACAGCAATAAGGACGGACGCGCTGACACGCAGCAAACTGTTGCGTCGGGTTTTCCCTACGCAAATGGCATTACCATTCGCCAAAATCGTCTCTACTTTGTTACGGATCGAGAGTTGTATGTAGCAGATTTACGACCAGGCGGAAAAATTAGCAAACCGCAACAACTCATCGGTGACTTACCCGATGGCGGACAGCACCCAAATCGCACTCTTGCCTTTGGTCCTGATGGGACGCTTTATGTTTCAGTTGGTAGTTCTTGTAATGCCTGTGACGAGTCTAACGAAGAACATGCGACAATGCTACGGGTACAACCAGATGGTAGCAAGCGGACGATTTTTGCACGGGGATTGCGAAATACAATTCCCTTTGGCTGGCATCCACAAACAGGGGAGTTTTGGGGTCTAGATCACGGTACTGATTGGCGCGGTAACGACCAACCGCCAGAGGAACTGAACTTAATTCAAGCCGGACAACATTATGGCTGGCCTTTCTGTTGGGGCGATCGCCAACCAGATGTATATTTATCAGCAGATCCCGAAGGTACGACCAAGAAAGAATTTTGTGCCAAGACCGAACCGCCCGTTCTAACTTACACTGCTCATAGTGCGCCTTTAGCGATGGTATTTTATACAGCTTCACAGTTTCCCGCCGAATATCGCAATGATGCCTTCGTCACCATGCGCGGTTCGTGGAATCGCAATCCTCCTGTAGGATATAAAGTCGTGCGATTGCGTTACGAGAATGGCAAACCAGTGGCTTTTGAAGACTTTATTACTGGATTTCTCGATGACAAGAAATTGACACAGTTTGGTAGACCAGTTGGCATTGCTACAGCTCCAGATGGTTCTCTACTATTTACTGATGATACGAATGGTGTAATTTATCGCGTCTCCTACACGGGTAACAAGCAGGCAACTCATCAGCAGTAAAACAGGAATCATAAATCTGTCATTTTCTCATCATATTTTGCCGTCACACTAATAACTAGTTACAATTACGCACAATTGTAACAAAGCTAGCTAGCAGCAAATTGCACTTAGTTGTTAGTCTTGATGGGTAATTGTAAATAAAAGCTAAATTTTACTTATCAATTACTCATCAATTTTTTTCTTTAAGTTTTTTGATTTCAAAGTTAATTCGAGCAGGAATACTCAAACAGAGTAGATTTAATGCTATTAATAATGCGATTTGTTTTCAATATCTAGAAAATTTTTTATAAAAACATACTTTTAGGATTGTAGTCAGGACAGTTGCTTGCCTCTTTTGTTAGCACGATTGTTGGGTGTACTGCACACTTGAGATGAAGATTGTTAGAAAAGAAAAGACATTTCCTACAAGGAGACTGAGAAAAACTAGCAGTCTCGATAATATCTTCCAGATCTTCCTGCGTAGCTGCCCATGACTTAGACAGCATAATGAAACAAATAATACAGATCAGAAGTACAATACCCAAAGATAGGTTAGTAACTATAGGTTTGTTCTCAACTTTCTCAGTTTTGACTCGCTCTGACTCTACTTCACTAACAACTATCGACTTGAAGTGAGTTTCTGCTGCTGCTAACCTTTGATGCTTAAATACATCTTCTGAATACATATAGTTTTCTCCAGCCCTGAATGACTGCGATCGCATTCATCAGCGACACAGCTCTACAATTTGTTCTCAAAAATAATTAGGGCTGGCGATATTCACTAAATCCAATCTAACAAATATTTAGCTCGTTAGCAAAATTATCATCCCAAAGATAGAATTGTCTCCTCAATCAAGTTTGAATCATCTCGCTTCTATCTATCGCTTTTCTTTTCTGTCATTTTCTCATCACAATTAAGCTACACGATAAGAGTAGCTGTTACAGTTTTAACGCTGTAATTAAGTGGCTGGCGGCAATTTGCACTTAGTTGTATGACAGCGGCTATAGATAATTGAAAACCACCAATCGTTCAATTAATAATTAGCCGTTCGTCATTTTTTAACAACATTAACTATAAGCTGACTGAATATCTATGAAAATATTTTTCCATAACTGTATCTTCCGTCAACACAACTTAAAATGAAAAAATATGATGAAAAGATGAGTGGACGATGATTTGCACTTAGTATAGGATTATTAGATATTTAGTAATTAAAAATTGAATTCTTGAACTCAGATCGCTCTTTTATTTACTACTCTTTTATTTAAAAAAATATAAACAAGATTGAGAGTATTATTTATGATAAGCCTCATCCTCAGTTGGTTAGTCACGACTATTAGTTTTTTAATTATCGCTCGATTACCTTTTTTGGGGATTGAGATTGATAGCCCTGGTAAAGCAGCAATAGCTGCCGCTGTATTTGGCATTCTGAATGCTATTTTACTGCCCGTGCTAACCATTCTTGCTTTCCCATTTATTCTGATTACATTAGGGTTATTCTTGTTTGTTGTAAATTCCATTATTTTTGAATTAGCTGCGGCTATAGTGCCAGGGTTTCGCTTACGTTACGGCTTTTGGAGTTCTACAATGGGTTCGCTGGCTCTAGCAGTTATTAACTCTATCCTCATGGCAATTGTGCCACCAATTATTTAGAGCAAGATAATAGAGAATTCAAAATCGATAAAACTGAAGTTTTCACAAAGTAAAGATTACTAGATTTCTAAACAAGGCTTATGAGAATTCGCTCTCTACTCAAAGTAAACAAGTGGTTTGTCGTTGGGTTTTTACTCACAATCGTGTTAGCTATTGGTCAACCATTACTACTAGCACAGGCGCAGACTTCTACAGCCATATCGCAAGTATCGCCTGCAACCCAGCAGTCCCGTCCCGTAGCTTCACCCAAAGAAGAACTGAGCGCCAATCCAGCACAACTACCACCATTACCATACGAATACAGTGCTTTGGAAAAAGCCATTGATGCCAAAACCATGAAGCTGCATCATGACGAGCATCATGCAACTTATGTTGAAGAACTGAATAGCGCCCTGAAAAAATATCCCGATTTACGTAATAGAAGCGTAGAAACGATGTTGCGCGATTTGGATGGCATACCAGAAGCAATCCGCACTACTGTACAAAATAATGGCGGCGGTCATCTCAACCATACAATTTTTTGGCAAATTATGAGTCCCAAAGGAGGGGGACAACCCACAGGACAAATTGCTCAAGAAATTAACAAAACCTTCGGTAGCTTTGAAAAGTTTAGAGAACAATTCAATGCAGCAGGAGGCGATCGCTTTGGTAGCGGTTGGGTTTGGCTGGTGCGTAATGCTAAAGGACAACTGGAGATTACGAGTACGCCAAATCAAGACAATCCCATTATGAAAGATCAGTATCCAATTATGGGTAATGACGTATGGGAACACGCTTACTACCTGAGATACCAAAACCGTCGAGCGGAGTATTTAAATAATTGGTGGAATGTTGTTAACTGGGAAGAAATAAACCGCAGATGGCAAGCTTCATCTCAACAGCAATAGGAGTTAGATCCCGATGCGAAGCTTATTGATGAAAAATCCATTGACGATCGGAGTCTCATGGATTGGGCTATATCTGTTACTCACGGTTTTACCTCTACTGATTCTGCTGTTCTACCCTCCCACACCCAGCGACACGCGAACTTTTTGGATTGAGTTTTCTGTCGCTCTCGGTTTTTTGGGGTTAGCAATGATGGTGCTGCAATTCGCCTTAACTGCCCGTATTAACCGTGTGGAAGCTTCTTATGGAGTTGACCTGATCCTCCAATTTCATCGCTATACTTCTATCGTTGCTTTCGGTTTTATTCTGCTGCATCCGGTAATTTTGTTTATCGACCAGCCGGAGACATTACAACTTCTTAACTTTTTTCAGGCTCCCTGGCGAGCTAGATTTGCCGTTATCGGAACGCTGGCTTTGATCGTGCTGATTGTCACTTCTATCTGGCGCAAGCAACTCAACATACCTTACGAGCCTTGGCGGATTCTGCATGGAATTATGGCAGTTCTTGCAGTTGGTTTCGGTCTAGCACATGCTCTTGGTGTGAGTTACTATCTCAGCTTGTTCTGGAAAGCAGTTCTTTGGGGTGGAATTGCTCTTGTCGCCTTGTGGCTGTTGGTTTATATCCGCTTGGTGAAACCTTGGATGATGTTGAGAAAGCCTTACTTGGTAGAAACAGTCACTCCCCAAAGAGGCGACGTTTGGAATTTGGTACTGCGTCCTAGAGGACATGAAGGATTGCGTTTTCAACCAGGTCAATTTGCTTGGATTACCTTGCAAATTTCACCGTTTCGGATGCGGGAACACCCGTTTTCCTTTGCTTCGAGTGCGGAAAAGCCCGATCGCATCGAATTCGGGATTAAAGCTTTAGGAGATTTTACCAAAACAATCAAAGACGTAAAACCAGGCACTAAAGCCTTTCTTGATGGTCCCTACGGTGTTTTTACTAGCGATCGCTACGAGAATACAGCAGGGTTTATCTTCATTGCTGGTGGAATTGGCATTACACCAATTTACAGCATACTCCTGACTCTAGCCGATCGCGATGACGAACGACCGTTAACTTTAATCTATTCCAGCAAGACTAGGGAGGATATTACCTATCGCGAAGAAATTGAAGCACTCAAAGACAGATTAGATCTAACAGTTATCCACGTTCTAAGAGAACCGCCCGATAATTGGTCGGGAGAATCGGGATATGTAGATAAAGAGCTATTAAAACGCTACATTCCTAAACGTCCAGCTACGCGCAATTATTTTATTTGTGCTGCACCAAAAATGATGGATCAAGTTGAGCAAGCTCTGCACGATCTAGATGTACCCGTAACTCACGTTCATATGGAACATTACAATCTTGTTTGAAAAAGTCAAAAGTTAAGCTGGCGATTGGCGAAGCGTCTTCGCCAATATTAGCCGCGTAAAAGTTAAAAGTCAAACCGATAGTAACTACAACTACCAATTACTAATTACTAATTACCAATTACCACTTTTGTCATGCGTTACAGTATCATGCTTCAGCTAGTTACTGGAATTGCCTTTATTCTGGTTGTTAGTGCAGCCATGTTTGCTTGGTTGCAATATCGTCCTGGTTCAGAACAAGGAACTAACTCGGAGATAAACAGTGTAGAAAAATGGATTGCTATTAACAATATGTATAGCAATAGTTAAGTGAAAACTCATGCAGAAAACGCAACTCAATTAGCAAGTTCTAACCAGCGAACCTGTAGCCTCGTCAACGATGGCTATGGTTCTCTAGGTAAGGTAGATATACGGGTAGACGAAGTCGCTACAGGTTTAGAAGTGCCTTGTAGTATAGCTTTTTTACCCAATAGCGATATGTTGGTGACGGAAAGAGCTGGACGAGTGCGGCTGTTGCGAAATGGTAAACTACGAGTTTGGTGCTAAGCGGCTTAATGCGTGAATCGCATTCACGCACCGCCCGCTGACAAATATGAAGAGGAGTTTGAATCTCACCGAGAGTATTTCTCCTGACGACTGGCATCACGGCTCCTGGCTCCTATTCAACGATTCGATAGCTGACTAACATTCGTATTTCTTGACGAGATAGTTTTAGTTCTTGAGCTAGAGTAGCTTTTAACCGCTCGATATCTGTAGTTGGAAACTCCAATTCTAATTGTTTAAGAGCGGCATCAATAGTTTTGATTTCGATTTTAGTTGCTCCCTGTTTTTTGTCAATCTGAGCTAAAATTCCTTGCACGCTGAATTTAAGTTGTCCCTGAATTTGCGTGCCAGATTGCAATCCGGCTTGAGAGGAGAAGCCCAGTTCACGAGCGAGTATAGTTTGAAGCGCGTTTGAGTCTACAGTGGGAAATGCAAATATCAATTTCTTGAGTGGGGATTTGGTAGTTTCAATCTCAACTTCAGTCAACTCTAATTCTTTCTCGATTTCGGCTTTGACTACTGTTGCCTTAATTGGTAGCTGTACTTGTAAATGAGAATTCTCAGCTTGTAGCTTATCTAACCCCACAAAGGAAAGGCTTAGCACTTTGTTTGTGAGTTGTTCGCCAAACAGCCCAAAAGCCATTAGGAGTAGCGGTAGCGGTAGCAGAAATCCTAACCTGAAACTAGGAAGTTTGAGCAACCAGTGAAACATAGGTACGATTCGGCTCAGCTAGGTGAAGTCACGAGTCAATTTGGTGGGTGTTGTAACGATTGAACGGGTACTGCTTGTATCAGTATTTCCCTAGAGGGTAGGTTTGAGAATCTGACTAGTGGAGGATATGCCGCTTTAGATGAGCTGGAAGATGCAGGTTGGTTTTTGGCAGGAGCAGCAATGCAACCGATTCGAGAAAGTTACGAACAACTCCAACGTTTCACCTCAGGCAGTGATGAATCTGCTGAGTAACGCCTTTAAGTACACCCCAGTGGGCGGTAGCGTGCATTTGCGACTGTTTACCCGTTTCGATCGAGCCGCGATCGCAGTTGAGGATAGGGGCATCGGCATTCCCGAATCAGATTTACCCTATATCTTCGATCTCTTTTATCGTGTCGATCCCAAGCGATCGCGCAAAACTGGCGATTTTGGATTGGGTTTAGCGATCGCCCAGCAGATCGTTCGCGCTCACGGCGGTTATATTAATATCAACAGTGTCTGCGAACAAGGTTCTACTTTTCAAATTCAACTCCCGCTTGCTTAGATGCGATCGTTTTCTTGTCATATTCGATCGTGAAGCTAAATTTGCCAACCCAGAGTTTCAGCAATCTGATTTGCTAGCTGTAATGGATCGAAAGGTTTAGCGATCGCTCCAACAACACCCAAGCGAGCGTAGCTTTCACGGTCAACAGGCTGTACTTTGGCAGTTAGCAAAATTACAGGAATTGCTTGAGTGGCTGGATTCTCTTGTAGCTCCCGAAACAAAGCAATTCCATCTAGATCGGGCATCATTACATCTAACAAAATGGCATCGGGCTGTTGGGTCTGTGCCTTTTGCAAACCCTCGCTGCCCGATTGTGCCGTTAATACTGTCCAACCTCCTAGTTTTCTCAAACACGTCTCAATCACTCTAGAAAGGCGTTGTTCATCGTCAATTAGAAGAATGCGTTTGGATGGCATTTGAATAGGGAGTGGGGAGTGGGGAGGTAGTGGG
>NZ_PYCI01000162.1:0-13956 GCF_003015105.1 Chroococcidiopsis sp. CCALA 051
ACTTTGACAAAAACAGTGGCTCGCGTTGGGCAACGTCGTCTGTTTGGACTTTCATCAGAAATTGCTTATAATGCGATGCTGTCTCTATTTCCAGCGATTCTTGCTGTCATTACCGCGATCGGTTTATTTGAAGAATCTCTGCAATCTACCTTTAAGGAATTAGCAAATCAATTGAGTCAAGTCGCACCAGATGAGGCGATGGTACTAATTCGAGATTTCTCCAAACAAATTACTCAAACGAGAAATACGGGTTTGTTTTCGATTAGTTTTATCGTAGCAATTTGGGCTGCTTCTGGGGCTTTAAGCGCAGCAATGACGGCACTCGATCGCATTCATGAAATTCCTCTAGAACAAATGCGTCCTTTTTGGAAAGCAAAACTCATCTCTTTAGGATTGACAATTGGGACAATTTTACTATTAGTTGTAGCTTCTTTTTTAGTATTTATTAGCGACTGGCTGTTAGATTTTTTTGTCTTGAAAAGTCAAAATCGGTTATGGTTCTTATTAGTTATTTGGCAGTTTTTAAGCTGGCCCATTGCCCTGGCGATCGTAGCGGCTGCTTTTGGTTTTGTCTACCGTTATGGACCGAGCATTTGGAACCCTGGAATGCCGCTGATGCCAGGAGCCGTATTAGCTGCTGTTTCTTGGGCATTGGTTTCTGCTGGTTTCCGACTTTACGTAGCTAATTTTGGTAATTACAATCAAGCTTACGGCGCAATTGGAGCAGTCATTGTTTTAATGCTCTGGCTCTACATGAGCGGGCTAGTATTATTAGTAGGAGATCAACTCAACGTAACGGTAGGAGAACAAATGCGATCGCGTTCCCAGGTTGCTAAAAGATCGGCTTCAGTTCAGAATTAGATCGGAATTACATTTTAACAGTACTACCAATTTCTTATAACTGACTACTTTGTAGAGACATTACACGTAACGTCTCTACACTGATAACTGATAACTGTTACTTCAGAAATTGACGTAACTTTGGTATAAGTGGATTGCTCCGATCGGACGATACCGGTTGCAGCCGCGTCACTTTGAGACGAAAGTTACCAACTCCAGTTTCCCCAAATGCTCGCACGCGAACGATATATCTTCCCGTTTTAGCAATTCGCGTGAACAATAGAGCATTGTTACTGCCATCGGGACCATCATCGTTTTCTGCTACTGTAGAACCGTCTTCGGCAAGTAGCGTCAAGATTGCGTCAAAACTCTCAGAGGCAAGATCGATCGCCACACTTTCACCCTCTTTAAATTCCATCACGTAATCGCGGGCAAATCCTCCCTGACCCGTGGGAATATCTTTTTCTGATAAAGTATCGTCGATCTGGTTACTGGTAGGCAAGGCAATAGGATTATAAAGCTTGCACTGGCTGCATTGGGCAGCAACAACGGCGCTCATTCCCACGGCGATCGCCACACAGGTAGCAGGGATGAGTACTTGGCTTACTCTAACTACAACAGCCTTTAGGATCATGCAGCGCCAGATTCCAGCAGAACAGCTAAACCCGACTATTATAGTTGCCCTCTAGAATCTTGTGAAGAGTCAGTTATCAGTGACTAGTAGCTAGTGGCTGGTGACTAGTCATTGTGACTTGTGACTTGTCCCCACACTATTAGTTACAACAGCCACTCTGAAGCCCGTTCGCCCAAATCGAGCGGAATGCTGACAGCTTTACCCAATCGAGGACGATCGCGAGTTTGAGTAATATATGTCCGTACCTGTCCCACCCCGCCAAACTCGTTTAAGTAACTCGCGATCGAATCTAAATGGGCTTTGTACTCTGCCTCCGACAACGGAAACGAGGCTTGTTCGAGATATTTCCACATCACCTGTAGAAAAATCTTGCCCTGAGTGCGCCGCAATTGCACATCATAAGAGCGCCCCCACTTGTTCAGCAACAGCTGGCGTAAATCTTCTCCAGTCATAAGTCTTAAAATGTATTGCCTATATTGCTGTCGCCTTCACATTTCGTTACAGGGTAAAGCTACGCTACTCAGGTATGATACCAATATAAAGAAATGTAATGTTTGCTCTCATCAAGGCTGGCAACATCCTTGGCAGAGGAATTCTATCATGTTTGTGGATGACAGGGCAGTCTTCGGAACAGTTACTAGTTTTATAGCGATCGATCGCCAAAAGTTTCAGAGGGGAATTTAGAATTTGCCTCAAACGTACTACGCTTAGGATTGTGGAAAAATCTGACTCCCACTGAGAAAAACCTAAAAACTGATAACTGGTCGCTGGTCGCTGGTCACTGTGAAGAGGGTTGTAAACAAAGGTAAAAGCGCAAAAGAAAAGTTATGGCTCAGATTTCTGAATCAATGGATGTCCCAGGAATGGGGCGACGGCAATTCATGAACTTATTGACTTTTGGGACAATCACAGGTACGGCGCTAGGAGCATTGTACCCAGTAGTCAAATACTTTATTCCGCCTGCTGCTGGTGGTGCAGGTGGAGGTGTAACGGCAAAAGACGAACTCGGTAATGACGTGAGCGTGAGTCAGTTTACTGCCAACCGTAATTCAGGCGATCGCTCGTTGGTTCAAGGACTAAAGGGCGACCCCACCTACTTGATTGTAGAAAGCAAAGGCGCGGTCGGCGAATATGGCTTAAATGCCGTGTGTACCCACTTGGGCTGTGTCGTGCCTTGGAACGCAGCAGAAAACAAGTTTAAGTGTCCTTGTCACGGCTCCCAATACGATAATACGGGTAAAGTCGTGCGCGGTCCCGCTCCCCTATCGCTGGGACTGGTTCACACCGCAGTCCAAGATGACAAAGTCGTGTTAACGCCTTGGACGGAAACCGATTTTCGCACTGGGGAAGATCCTTGGTGGGCTTAGAGCTGCCGCGATTTGTAGCGTATGAGTCTTGATGATTAGGGAGTCGGGAGTCGGGAGTCGGGAAATTTTGACTTTTGACTTTTGACTTTTGACTTTTCCCTTTACCCCTTACTCCTAGTTTTAAATAGTTGTCTGCCGATGAAAAGAGTTTCGATCCGAGCAAGATGGTCTTGCAGTGCTAGAGCGATCGCCAAGATGGTGCTGGTGGCGATCGCTACAGTAGCCTTTTTCTTCTCTAGCGATTTTGCCCTGCCACAAGCGGCTGCTGCCTATCCTTTCTGGGCGCAGCAATCTTATCCTGAAAGCCCTAGAGAAGCAACCGGACGTATTGTCTGTGCTAACTGCCACCTAGCGGCAAAACCAACAGAAGTGGAAATACCGCAATCGGTATTGCCCGATAGCGTGTTTGAGGCAGTCGTAAAAATTCCCTACGACACTAACGTTCAACAAGTTGTTGCCGATGGCTCTAAAGGTGGGCTTCAGGTTGGTGCGGTTTTGATGTTACCAGAAGGCTTCAAAATTGCTCCTCCCGAACGCATCTCTGAGGAAATGAAGGAGAAAGTTGGCGATCTTTATTTCCAACCCTACAGCGAAGACCAAGAAAATGTGGTCATCGTCGGACCCCTTCCTGGCGAACAATATCAAGAAATTGTCTTCCCAGTCCTTTCGCCCGACCCAGCTAAAGACAAGAGCGTTCATTTTGGTAAATACCCCGTTCACGTCGGTGGTAACAGAGGACGCGGTCAAGTCTACCCCACTGGTGAAAAGAGCAATAACGCTGCTTATACTGCTTCTGCTGCTGGCACAATTTCCAAAATTGCCAAAGTGGAAGATGAATTTGGTAATGCTAAATACGAAGTTAGCATCCAGACTGAATCTGGAGAGACAAAAGTTGACACCGTTCCGGCTGGACCTGCTTTTATCGTTTCTGAAGGGCAAACAGTTGCAGCTGGTGATGCTTTGACCGATAACCCCAATGTAGGTGGCTTCGGTCAAGATGACGGAGAAATCGTGCTACAAAGTTCTACCAGAGTACAGTGGTTGTTGGCATTCTTGGCAGCAATTATGTTGTGTCAAGTTCTACTAGTACTGAAGAAAAAGCAGGTAGAAAAAGTCCAAGCAGCTGAAATGAATTTCTAGGTGAAGGTATCATCCGGTAGAGCCGGAATTACTCTTGTGTAGGACAGGCATTTTGCTTGTTTTCTATAACTGAAACTGATAAGACAGGCATCATGTCTGTCTTTTTTTTGTGACCACAGATATACAGATTGCGATCGCAACATTATAGCAATTCGCGATTGCGTGCGTCACATTTGTAGGGGCGCACAGCCGTGCGCCCCTACAGATCGTCTGTTTTACCAATTGAAAATCACTATTAGATCGGCTAGAAGACTGTAATTTTTTTGCAAAATATAGCAATCCTAAATCATTCATGAACAATAGATGATTTAGTAGATTTAATAGGGTAGGCAATGCCCACTTACGCTTGAAATTCGCTTGAAGAAAACTTTAATAAAAGTTAAATATTTGTCACATAAATATTTTCACTACACTCAAAACTTATAATGCTCTACTATTCTCATTTTGGTGAAAAGTAGTTGACAATTGACTGAACGAGTTTGAGAATTTTGAAACAGTATGCCTAGAAATCCAAGCGAATATGCGGTACACATTTTAATGGAAGGCGGACACCGAGAAGAAATTCGGTTTACCGACGTGCAAGATTTCCAGAAGTGGTTTGGTAACGAGCTGTCACCGAAAGCCTCTTCTAATGACTTTATCAGCGTCCCGATTAAAAACATTCAGGGTGAGTACATGGTGGTGCGTCCATCGCGCATCTTGGCAATTCGAGTAGAACCGATGTTTAGTTCTAGTGTAGAAAGATTTTAGTCAGAGGCATGAGAAAGAAGATAGCTTCAATTGCCCTTGGTGTGGGGGTTACAATTCTTGCTACTAGCGTGTCACCCGTTGCCCGCGCCGTACCGCGCCTGTTGAGCGTGACGCAGCAAAAAAATGTCGAATGCTGTCAGCCAGAACTCTTGGGATTAGACGAGCAAATTTGGGGTGAAAAGGGGCAAGCAGGAGACTGGCGATCGCTACTACGATCGATCGACCATAGTTTGAAGTATATTCAATCGCCAGCAGCGGCGAGGGCATATCGCAAGTATCCAGTTAAAGGGATTACCCGCGATCGCGTTTGGCGCAGTTTAGTGCGCTTTCGGCAATTGGTCGTGAAATCTCGTACTCCCGCCGAACTACAAGCCGCAGTCAGGCGCGAATTTGATTTCTATCAATCTTCTGGGCGTAATGGCAGAGGAGAAGTCTTATTTACGGCATACTACGAACCGATATATTTAGCTAGTCGCGTCCCTACCGCAGAATTCCGCTACCCCCTTTATCGTCTACCTCCTAACTTTGACAAATTGCAACATTTAACTCGGTGGCAATTAGAAGGTAAAGATGGTTTGTCAGGATCGAAAAATCGGCTGCGAGGGCTAGAAATTGTCTGGCTGCGCGATCGCTTAGAAGCACTGTTAGTCCAAATTCAAGGATCTGCCCGTTTGCTGCTTCCAGATGGCAAGATGATGACTCTCGGTTACGCTGGCAAAACAGCCCATCCCTACGTCAGTCTTGGTAAGGAACTTGCAAAAGACGGCAAATTGCCTTTAAGCGGTTTAACCTTACCCGTAATGATCGATTATTTCCGCAGGCATCCAGAGGAATTGAATAACTACATTCCCCGCGTGCGAGGTTTCGTCTTCTTTCGCGAAACTCACGGCGCACCTGCAACTGGTAGTCTTGGAGTACCAGTGACAGCAGAACGTTCGATCGCAACGGATAAATCTCTGATGCCCCCTGGTGCATTGGCGCTAATGCAAACCGCACTGCCCTTTGCTAGCAATTTCGGTCAGTTAGAGTATCGAAACGTCAGCCGCTACGTATTAGATCAAGACACTGGTAGCGCCATCAAAGGAGCAGGTAGGGTAGATTATTTCATGGGTACGGGGCAACATGCAGGCGATCGCGCTGGCGTGACGGGTAGTCGGGGACACCTCTACTATTTGTTGTTGAAACAGTGAGTGGGAAGAGGGCGATCGTAATTTTATGGATCTTCAAGCGATCGCTCGCTAAGCCGGATCTCGCCTTGCCTGAAATTCGTCTTTCTCGCGATCGTTCCAGCCACCCCATTTGAGACAAGTATCGCCAGCAACTTTATCTTTAACAAGCAGAGTATGTTCGTGCAGTTGGTTACATGCTATTTTAAGTAACTGTTCGACCTTAAGCTCTCGATCCCACAACCGCAAAGTGTTGTCCTGACTACCACTGACAATGTACCTACCATTGGAACTGAAAGCGACTGAGAATATTGTATTCTCATGTCCTTGAAGAATGCTCGTGAGTTGCCCTTGCAAATCCCATAAGCGTAAGGTGTTGTCCCGACTACCACTGACAATCGACTTGCTATCGGGACTAAAAGCAACTGAGAAAACAGAATCCGTATGTCCGACAAACGGTTTACCAATCGGTTGCCCTTGCAAATTCCACAAGCGTAGGGTGTTGTCATCACTACCACTGACAATCAACTTACCATCGGGACTAAAGGCGACTGACCAGACAGAATTTGTATGTCCGATAAACGGTTTGCCGATTGCTTTTCCTTGCAGATTCCACAAGCGCACGCTGTTGTCGTCACTGCCACTGGCAATAAACTTGCCGTCAGGACTAAAGGCGACTGACAAAACATAATTTGTATGTCCGACAAACGGTTTGCCAATCGCTTTTCCTTGTAAATTCCACAAACGTAGGGTGTTATCACCACTACCACTGACAATCAACTTACCATCAGGACTAAAGCCGACTGAGTTGACATAATTTGTATGTCCGACAAACGGTTTGCCGATGGGTTGTCCTTGCAAATTCCACAAACGTAGGGTGTTGTCATTACTACCACTAGCAATGTGCCTGCCATCAGGACTAAAGGCAACTGACCAGACAGAATTTGTGTGTCCGACAAACGGTTTGCCGATGGGTTGTCCTTGCAAATTCCACAAGCGCACGCTGTTGTCACCACTACTGCTAGCAATAGATTTACCATCGGGACTAAAGCCGACTGACCAGACAGAATTGGTATGTGCGACAAAAGATTTGCCGATCGGTTGTCCTTGCAGATACCATAAACGCACGCTGTTGTCGTCGCTGCCACTGACAATCGACTTGCCGTCGGGACTAAAGGCAACTGAGTAGACACGCTGTGTATGCCCGACAAGTGGTTTGCCAATTGGTTGTCCTTGTAAATTCCATAAGCGCACGCTGTTGTCATCGCTACCACTGACAATCGACTTACCGTCGGGACTAAAGGCAACTGACAAAACATAATTTGTATGTCCGACAAACGGTTTGCCGATGGGTTTTCCTTGCAAATTCCACAAGCGCAGGGTATTGTCACCACTGCCACTAACAATAGATTTACCATCGGGACTAAAGCCGACTGACTGGACAAAATTTCTATGTCCGACAAACGGTTTGCCGATGGGTTTTCCTTGCAAATTCCATAAGCGCACGCTGTTGTCACCACTGCCACTAACAATAGATTTACCATCGGGACTAAAGCCGACTGAGTAGACAAAACCCTTATGCCCTTCAAACGGTTTGCCGATCGCTTTTCCTTGCAGATCCCATAAGCGCACGCTGCTGTCACCACTACCACTGACAATCGACTTGCCGTCGGGACTAAAGCCGACTGAGTAGACAAAACCCGTATGTCCTTCAAACGGTTTGCCAATTGGTTGTCCTTGCAGATCCCATAAGCGCACGCTGCTGTCCCTACTACCACTGACAATCGACTTGCCATCGGGACTAAAAGCGACCGACTGGACAGAATCTGTATGTCCGACAAAAGGTTTGCCGATCGCTTTTCCTTTACGATCCCATAATTGTAAATTCCCGTCTGAGCTACCTGTAACAATTGTCGCGCCATCGGGACTAATAGCAGTAGCCCAACCCGAACTTAACCGATTTCGTTCTCTGATGTCGGTTTGGACAACTTGCAATAAACTAGATTCAACGGCAGCTGTTACTCTGTTCAGCTCTGATAAACTTTGACCAGTAGCTTGAATGGCGAGAACTAATCGCTCTACAGGCTTTGTCGTTAGTAAATTATCTATTGTGGTAACTTTTTCACCTAATTCGGCATTGGTTGCCTGCCTCTTAGCATTCTGCCAAAAAACCATACTACTTCCTGCGGCAACTACAGCTAATACAGATACAACTCCCAAACCAACTGCCCTACTCCGAAGCTTTTTATTGTTCTTAGCTTGTTCTTCTGCACGTTCTTCTGCTTGTTGACGTGCCTCTTTTTGGAATTGTGCTAGTTGTCGTGCTGTTTCTAATTCTCGCCGTCTGCTTTCTTTCTCTTGTTGATGTAGGCGATCGCGCAGTTTTTGACTCTCTTCAATATACTCCTCTGCTATCCCATCCAACATCCCTAATGAACTATATTTTTCTAAATACTCTTCTGCCCACCCTAATCTCGTTTCTTGAAGTAAGTATTCTGGTTTACGTTCATTTTCCTGCCATTCCTGTGCAGAGGCTTCAATTCTGCGTTCGATCGCGATCGCATTTTGATATTCTCTTTTCCACTCATTTAACTGCGTCCAGTGGCGGAGCAAAGCTTCATGGACAACATCTAAAATCACATCATGGGATTCATCATCATCCATTTTTGTAATTAACCGTGCATCTTTATCGGCTAACTTCTCGCTAACTTGTTGTAGCAGTTCGAGGGAATGATGGGAATTAGCCATCTCGTGTAAACGCGCGCGCCGCCGTGTATCCGTGGTTTCTCCCATCTGAGTCAATTCTAGAAAAATTCGCCGCGCCACAGTTTTTTCTTCAGCTAAGAGACTGTTGTAGATTTCATCTGCACGTTTTTGTAACGTTCCCTCAATCCCACCTAAACCCTCATAAGTTTTTAGATAAAGAAACTTTTCTCCTTTCTGTCTCGACTCGCGCCATAATTCTGTCAGGGTATATTGCAGCAGGGGCAAACTTCCAGGGTAATCCTCAACATCGTCAATCAGTTTGCGTTTTAACTCTCCTTCTATGCCTACTCCTACCAAATCGGCAGGTTTAGTAATAGCTGCTTCAATTTCCTGAGAGTTCAAATGTTCAACAATGAAATGTTTATCAATCTTTTCTGCTACTTGAGGATATTCTCGCAGTCTTGCTCGAAAATCCGATCGCATCCCAATTAAAATACAAATTGTATCTACACTATCAATTAATTCTCTCAAATATTTAAAGAATTCTTTCTGTTTGCTTTCATCGCACATGGTAAAGCATTCTTCAAATTGATCGATAATCAAGACGGTAGGTGTGTTTAGGACTTTTAACTTCTCCACCGTCTGATGAAAAATATTTACCGTTGCATTTTGAGACAAGGAAAGGTCGGGAAACGAGCGCGAAAAAGCAGCCAATAAACTTTTAAGAGGAGTTTCTTTAGGGGTAAATGGAGTAATATATATCCAGCGATCGCTCCCTGGAATTTCCTGTCCTAGCTTCAATCCATAGAGTAATCCAGCCCGGAGTAAAGATGATTTTCCACTACCAGAAGCTCCTAATACAGTGATTAAGCGCTGTTTATTTCCTAGCTTTTGAATTAACTGCTTTGTCAATGCTTCCCGTCCGTAAAAGACCTCTGCATCTTCTTTATTCTCGCTAAAATACGACAGGGAACGATAAGGACATTTATCCTGAAAGCTTTTTTTAGGTAATCCAGTCGTTAGCAGAATTGCTCGTTGAGAATTAGCAATTAAGGGACGCTGACTTGTTTGCGCCATGCGCTTTTCGATAGAATCTGCTAATTTGTGGCTATTTACAATCCCATCTGGATCGTTTTCGGGATTCAATCCTTCAAGTAATGCTTGTGTCAACAATCCCTGTTCGTGAGGAATTTCTACTCCAGTTTCATAGGAACGAGTGGCAGTAATTAAACAGTAATCTTTGTCTGTGGGAATATATCCGATCAATTCACCGCTATAGCAGCAATCTAGCCAAACAATGACTCGCTTAACTTGACTTTTTTGCAATTGTTTTCCCAACCAACTTAGGGATATACCATAGATGTTTCTTTCAGGTAATGCATCACTGGTAGCTAAAAAAACTTCTTTCTTCCCATTAACAGTTTGCTCCCACCCATGTCCTGAAAAGAAAAATAACGCTGTTTCTGGAATTGGATTTGGGTGAGGAGGATTGAAAAGATTGGCGATCGCGTCTCGCAACTCTTTCATGTTTACCATCCCTTGAGGATCGATTTTACTCTCTCCCTTCTGATTTGAGATTCCTGGTAAACGCTGAACGCGAAAGGTACTATAACCGTATTGTTCTAATTGTTGAGCAATTTTTTCTGCATCTTCTGCTGTTGCTGTTAGAGGCGATAGAGTAGTGTAATTTGGATAGTCTTTAATCCCAATGACTTGAGCTGCCCATTCTAATGCCATTTTCCTACCCTAATAACGCTGAGGATTTTTAGATTGAACTGCAGGCAATCCACAGATTAGAGTTATTCTTCAGCATCTGCTTTCATTTTTACGGAAAAGCTATCTATAAATACTACGATTTTAGATTAAAAATTATTAAAGTTTGTCGCAAGCGTGAATCGTATAATTTTTTACTTTAATTTATTTCAGAAAAGTGGTATCATAAGTTTTTTATTTCTTGCATTTTTTATCTTCATTCTAGTTACGTTAAATCGAGAACTTAACATTGAGTATATTATTAACTGTAGCTCAGCGTGTAAATACTGAGCTTAGTAGAAATAGTTAGTAACAAGTAGAAATTTTAATTCCACTTACCAATCGTGGAGTAGGCATCTTGCTAGCTTAAAAACAACTTTCATAGTTAAAAAATATACAATACCAAAGCTACGAAATGCTTTAATCAATTTTCTTAATATTTCTTAACAAGCTGGCTTCAGTAATTGCGTAGCTTTCATACGTTTATACTAAGCAGTAGTGATTTTGAGGTCGAAACTTATGAATATAAAAGTTGACAACACTATGATGGCTTTTCTCCTAGCGTTCCAAGACTTAAAAACTTCCCTAAACGAACTAGAAAAACAGCAACTCAAGGAAGTTGCTAAGCAATTAAACACTCAACCGAAAGCTTGGGAAAACTATACTAAAAACCTTTTGTTAGAAATAATTACTACTAATCCTAGCTTAAATCGTTTGTATCAAGATTATAAAACTCGTTTGGAGAATGTAGAAGAAATTCCACAAGACTTACTTCCTACCGAAGCTGAAACTAATAAGCTAATTGTTCGCGATTCTGTTATGACTAAAGGCTATAAACCCAAATCCGAAGCTAGCGGCTACGAAAACCAACTCAATAATGTTGTCATCGTTGTTGGCAGTTCTGAAACCCCAGAGGAAACAGTTAAAAAAGTAACTTTTTTGGAGAAAGTAAAGGAATTTTTACTTTGAGCTATCCAATTAAACGATTTTAGATTCTGACTAGCTTATGAGCAACTTAATCTATCCTACTCTCGATCTATTTCTATATGCCTTAAAAAGTCCTCTTAACGCAACTCAGCAAGAAATCAACAAGAATCAAGAAAACTTTTTGTCTCAACTACCAGATGGTATTCAAATCGAGGAAGATGATAGTGAAACTGAGTATTCAAACCTTACTAAACCCGTTCGAGTTGATTTCAAGACAAACGATGATTTAGAAGGATATTACTATCCTGTTAGATTGAACGATACTTATGGCTTGCAAATTGATTGTTCTGTTAAAAATCAAACCGATCCTCAACCAGCTAAATGTTTTAAAAATCTCAAAACTGAAATTGAAAGCAAACTAAATCGAGAACTAGCAATAATTGGACAAACCTGGATACTTTCTGGTTGTCTACCAAAAGATTCATTTCAAAATCCTGAAGATATTGCCCAAGATTGTTATTACGCTTTGTTTGAAGACAGCGATCGCCTACAAAAAGGTAAAGGCACTTTTCTAGGTGGCAATATCTTTGAATTTTGGCGATCGCGGAATCTAACTCGAAATGAAAGTAGCGATCGCCATATTATAATTGCTATTTATCCTAATCAAGAAAGCGCCGAAAAAGCTGCAAACTTTTATACAGATTGGATGGGGTTATTTTGTTATCGCAATAAAATCATCTGGGCTTATTGGCAAAGTCGTCTAGTCAAAGAATCTTTGATTCATCATTATAAAAAGATTGAAGAGAATCGAAAAATCATTGATAGAGATAACTATTGGCACAATAAGCAAAGTTTTACTACTTCTCGACAGATTATAAACAATATTAACGATATTCTTCAACAGTATACTGTTGACTTACTAAAACTTTCTTTTCAAAAACAAGTCATTGAGATTAATTTATCCGACTATCAAACTCGCTTGACTTTTATTAAAGAAAAGGCAGGCAAAGACAATCAATTAGATTTATTTGAAGATTTGATCGATCTAGCTAATCGAAAATACTTACTGCAAATTACTAAAGATATCGAAAACATGCAACTCGGCTTGCAACTTTTAAAAGATACAATTAACGCTATCCGCAGTCATATAGAAGTCGAAAAAGCCGCGCGCGATCGCAACTTTCAAGAGCTTGTCGCTGTTGTAGGTGCTGGTGTAGCCACAGTATCTCTACTAAAAGAGCCTGTAAAAGATTGCAAGGATATTTTTAGTAAAACTGACATCTGCAATTACCCTTTCAGTTTCAGTCTTGCAATTGGTGTCCTCGTTGGTTTTGGATTTTGGTTGCTGAGAAAACGATTGCTATAGTAGAAAACTCTGGAGTATGTGAGGTATTGCCTTGAGTAGGCTTCTATAGCTGATAAAACTTGAAAAACCCCTGAAAATATTGAGTTTCAAAGGTTTTAGCCAAAAAGCGGGCAGCGAGAATCGAACTCGCATCAATAGCTTGGAAGGCTATGGAAAAGGTTGAATTTACAAGGGTTTCAGTCATCGAGCGAAAATTTTACCCCAACCCTACCCCAAAATACTTTTTTAGATGCAGTGAACCAGAGAAGGTGCTCATCAAGTCTTACAAATCAGGGCAAAGATGGAAAGTCAAGAATGGAAGCAGCAATGGCAAGCAACAGTGCTATCTGCCCTGGAGCAGCAGGTTAGAATTGGCAAGATAATACTCTTTTGTTACGCTTCCTTTCAAGTTCAGATCGCCAAACCTGTAAAGCCAGAGGCGTTAGTGGGGGCGATCGCTAATCCGATCGGCTGGCATTGGAAGCAGGTATCGCACTGTCTAAAGAGTGCTTGTATCATAGTAAATTGAGCAAGCAATTCTCAGAAGTCAAAATTTTTATCTGCTGAAGTTCTTTTTTACTGCTGTCTTGGGGTGAGAATCTTGAGAAACTGTATAAGTCATGAAAGTCAGCGGGTAGGAGGAAGCTAAGATATAATCCATGAGCGACGAGAACTTTAGAGGATATATTCAACTGATTCATCAGCAAATAGCAGTTCTGCACAATTATATGATGCAGTTATCTTCCCCGCTACAAAAAAAGGTGACTGAAGCTCTAGAGGAGATTGCTGCTGCTCTGGAAAATCTCCAACTGGATATCGAGGAGATGCAGACGAGTTTGGAAGCATCAGCCGTCGTTGAGGAGGAGCTTTTCGGGCAAAATCAACAAGCGATGCAAGAGCGTCAGTATTATTACGATTTGTTTCAATTCAGCCCAGATGCTTATTTGGTGACCGATAGCAATGGAGTCATCCTAAAAGCTAATCGGGCGATCGCTACACTACTACATGTGCCACAAAACTATCTGGTTGGTAAACCACTCGCTGTTTATATTGCACAAAGCGATCGCATGAGCTTTCGCGCTCTTCTCAACCAGCTTCCTTTTGTCAGTGACGTGCAAAATTGGGAGATAAACCTATGCCCAAGAGGCGGTAACTCATTTGCAGCGCTTTTGAAAGTGGCGCAATGCCTCGATGATGCTGGTGCGATCGAGGCATTGCGAATTGGCGTGCATGACATTAGCGAGTACAAGCAGGTTGTTACTCAACCCGCCTTTGCACTTAACCGCGAAGATATCCCAGCCCAAGTAACTACTCCCCTCACCGTACTGC